>NZ_JAKRFQ010000138.1 GCF_022347985.1 Photobacterium sp. OFAV2-7 | reverse complement strand
CTTATTAACGTGAATATTATATTAGCAGTCTAGTTAATAGAAAAATAACAACTGTAAGGTCGAATCAACCTTCAGAACTTTCAATAAATAAAAGTTAACAGTTAAGGAAAACTTATGAGGTTAAAATACAGTGCTGTTGCACTCGCTATTTTTGGAACTTTCTTATCTTTACCCAGTCACGCCAAAACACTGGTATGGTCTGACGAATTTGACGGCAACAAAATTGATAAGTCAGTATGGACTTATGATGTTGGTAACTCTGGTTGGGGAAATAGCGAGTTACAAACTTATACCGATGACAGTAACAATGCGTACGTTGAAGATGGCAAGCTTATTATTCAGGCTACCAAAGACGAAGAAGGCAACTTTAATTCAGCACGATTAAAATCCTTAGGACGTTTATCCTATAAATACGGCACCATTGAAGCACGTATTAAATTACCTGACCTGGATGCAGGCTTATGGCCAGCGTTCTGGCAATTAGGCAGTGATTTTGGACAATCCGGGTGGCCCGCATGCGGTGAACTGGACATTCTCGAAGCCGGAATGGCTGAGGCACTTAATGAAGGCACAGTTAACTCCAAAGTTTCTGGTGCGTTTCACTGGTGGCACGAGTCGGAAAGCTATACCGGTCAAGCAGACTACGGGCAAACCAAAAACTTAATTGACGATTTCGAACTAAATTCTGACATGCAGGATTACCATATCTACGGTATGACCTGGACACCAGACAGCATCGTTATGTGGATTGATGATGAAGCGAACGAGATCATTAGCCTTAGCACATCGGACGAAAATGGTATTGAACAAGCTGCATTCGACGAATTCCGTCAGCACAACTTTCTCATTTTGAACATGGCTGTTGGCGGCCACTTCCCTGAGATCTATGACAAGGCAGACGTTACGGCACCTATGCCAGCCAAAATGTACGTCGATTATGTACGAATCTACGACAATGATGCTAGTGATTACAGCACAGAAATCAGCACTTCCAGTGATACCGCGAAGAGTGGTGACTTAGGGGTTTATTCTGAAGGCAGCCATATCTCAGAGACCCTTCAACTGGGAAGCGATACCGAGCTGTACGTTTGGAATAATATGACTGCGGTCAGTAATTCCGGTGCCGCTGAAGGTAGTAACTTACTCGATTTTGAAATTGCCGCTGATGATTGGTACGGCATGGGATTCAACATGAACTATGACCTGAATATGATGAATTATTCGAACGGTCATTTGAATTTCCAGATGAAAACAATCAACACCGACACTATTGGTATTGGTATCGCGAGTACTGGTGGCGGCGATGCATGGGTTGATCTGGTAAATGACGGTGAATCATACGGACTAAAACGTGATGGCCAATGGCATCAAGTCAGTATTCCCCTCAGTAAATTCGGCATTGATTTTTACACAGTATCTCAAACATTTATGATTCGAGGTGGTGCCCCGTCTGAAGCCTTTGAGCTATCCATTGACGACATATACTTTACTGAAAGTGCAGACAAAATTACACCGAGCGGTAATTTCACTCTATACAGTGAGACCGTAATTGCCGATTACACCTTTGATTTAGGGACAAACGGTAACTTATATGTCTGGGAGAATACGCTTACCGATACCACGCAATCTCCTTTCGAGGGTGATGAGTCAATGTCGTACTCATCTTCTGGCGCAGGATGGTTTGGCCTAGCCTTTACTTCAGATTATTACTACGATCTCTCGGCATATGAATCAGGAAGCCTAAACTTTGCTCTGAAAACCACCTCAAATACAACTTTCTCTATTGGTATGAAGAGTGGCAGTGTCAGTGATATTGGTCAAAAATGGATTGAATTTACCAATGGTTCGGATCCTTACAACTTTGCTCGAGACGGCGAATGGCATGAAATATCGATTCCACTAAGCGATATCAGTGATGAAGTTGATCTTGCTAATGTCATTCAGCTCTTTGAGCTATTAGGTACAAATGGTGATATAAGCGATATTGAGATCGACAACATATACTTCTCCGAAGGTTCAGAAGCGGCAAGCATATCTGCTACTTCTGAATTCCAAAGTGCCACCCTGGCTATCGATGGTGACGGCGGCACCCGCTGGGAAAGTGAGCATGGTGTTGATAATGTTAGTCTGACCTATGATTTGGGAGCCAAACAATCTATCACTTCGGTAGAAATTGATTGGGAAACAGCCAATGCCGCCAGCTATGCCCTGCTTGGCAGTGTTGACGGACAAAACTGGACAAATATTGCAACTTATACAGCTCTTGATTCCGGAGAGCGCACCGATGTCATTTCAGTTGATAGCGATTATCGCTATCTGAAAATCGACTGCTCAGAACGTAATACCATTTATGGTTATTCAATTTGGGAGATCCGTGTCAACTAAGCTGTAAAGCATTTGATGATACTTATGCCCAATGGGAACATTGGGCATAATATTGATAATTTTCACCTTACTCTCAATTAATTTGGGATCACAATCTTTCAGGTTCAAGCATTGCTTAACAAACGTCAACGCTTCCAATCGATGAGAATTAAAACCCAGCAACATCCTTGATTAAGGCTATAGCTTCGCCTTTGCTACACTCTTGCGGAATCAGGTTTTCACAATCAAAGCCAAGTGGAGTAGAAAGATTGTACCAACTGGTCATCTCATCTGTACCGAATCGCTCAGAAACATCTCGTGTCCTATGCCTAAGCAGCGTTTCCTCAAGCGAAATGTCAAAGTAGAACGCGTAAACACCTGGTGTATGTTTTGTTGCCAAAGTTTGTAGTACAAGGCCAAAATGCTCTTTAATCAAATTACCTTCCAATATGACATTGTATCCGCTTTCAAGTGCCAGTGATGTGTTGTGCCAAATTAGCTTTTTAATCAGACTTAAGTTGGGTTCACTGCCACCTCCCGCAGGATTCAAAATGAAACGAAAATGATCTTGTTGGATCAGGATAGTTTGTTCGGACACTTGCTGAAAAAGCTCTGTCGCAACAGTACTTTTTCCAGATCCAGATGGACCTCTAATTATTATTAGCTTTGGCATAAATCAACTTTGCTTACAGAACCGTTTTAAGATAAATGTAAATCACATAACTTACTGATAGATAAATATTAAACCAAATTGAAAGCACTTTCCAGAGGGTGGATAATGGCAAGAATTTATTTTATTTGTGGCTTTATAGGTTCAGGAAAAACCACTTACTCCAAACAGTTGGTAAAAGACGAGCAAGCATTCCGCTTCTCAATAGATGAATGGATGATCCCTCTTTATGGTGAACATATGGAGAGAGAAATGTTCGATGCCCGAATAGCTACGTTAACCGATCTATTTAAACAATCAGCACTACAGATGCTTGAGTTAGGAGTATCCGTAATATTTGATTTTGGCTTCTGGACGAGATCGGATAGAAAAGAAATAGAAGAGTGGGCCAAGAAAGAAAAGGTTGACTATGAGCTGATCTATCTGGATGTGGACTTCGAGACATGTAGCCAAAGAGCTTTAGCTAGAAATTCAGTCAGTGGAAAGGAATCTTTTGATATGACGCCTGAAATGCTGTCCTTGTTCTGGTCTTGGTTCGAGGTTCCATCTCACAATGAAAATATTACTAAGATAAAGGTCAATGGCTGAATAGCAACTTCTTCTTTTCATAAACAGTACATCAAGCTGCAGTTAATCTACTTTAGCAAAAAAGTATCCGCCCCTTGCTCCCAAGGGCGCGGTAACCTTAAAGAAGAAAATTATTAGCATTGACCCGATGCACTTCAATTTTCACTAGGATGATATCTTAAATATCTATCCAAAATTAGCTGATACCGAATTCTGAACGCCTTCATATAAAAAGCCGATCTAGATGATCGGCTTTTCTTCAGTTATTCAGCGGTTCAATTATCAATTAGTCGCCGAGTTCAACGCCCTCTGTTAGCTACAGCAGGCAGTGATTACAACAAACCCTCAACGCGAGCCTGGTGCAAAACGATGGGATCCACGGCGGCATAAGCCGCATCCCATAGTGCACCAATATACATTCGTTCTTTTCCTTTTGCCGCGCGTTCCAATTGGTCAAGCTTTCGTAGCTCATCCAATGTTAGCGGCTGCTTAAACAGTGCTTTAGCCCTCTCTAGTTTTTCCATGTGCCTATCCTCGCAATATCAAATTGAGAAGCTAACTAGGCATAACAAGCTAGCTGGTCAGTTTAATATCACGATGGCGACATCCGTTCAGATTCGCGTCGCCTCACTCGCAAAACCATTATAAATGTAAGTGTATTTTGATGTATGAGAGATAGCGTGACTCAAGCCTCAATAGCTGAAATATTATTCACGAATTTGTCTGTAAGGTATGAGGAAGGTAAAAGGAAAGAATCGCATTATCGTTCAACAATGATAACCTCCAGTATTACTGGAGGCCTTATGGTTATCTTGCGTGACATCACTACATTTCTGGCATCGTCTCAAATTTCGGTAATGTTGGATCCATATGATCCCAGGATGCTCCACTACTGCCATACACGACCATTTCAGGCTTAAATAACTCCAAATTGTGCAAGCTCCCTACCCGAATAAACTCAAATTGTGGCATACCGCTATTTTCAGCGTAAATGTGACAACCACAGCTGGGGCAAAACCCTCTTCTTACCACATTGCCACTATCTGCAGTTTTCTCGTGATAACTAAGTTGCCCAACTATCTTTAAGCTACCTTTGGGAACAGCAATATTTGAAATATGGCCTGCCCCACTAATCTTCTGGCAGTCATTACATTGGCAGTGCCCTGCCATGATTGCACCTTCCGTGCACTCATAAGATACTGAGCCGCATAAACACTCACCAGTTAACTTTTCCATGATCTGTTCCTTAGTCACTTACGTTATTGAAGTTAAAGATAGTAATGTAACTTCAAAAACGCAAGTGACTATACTAAAATAATGAAATATTGCATTTATGGAAAACTCAATGAACAGCAATTCTTCGTTTAAGCGTTCTGGCTGCCCAATCGTGAATAGCTTAGATATTTTTGGTGATAAATGGACGCTAGTTGTATTAAGGGATCTTCATTGTGGAAAAAAAACATATAGTGATTTAGCTAATTCGCCAGAGAAAATACCAACCAATAGACTAGCTGAAAGACTAAAGCGGCTAGAAGCCGAAGAAATCATTTTAAAAGTTGCGTATCAAGAACATCCCAAAAGATATGAGTATCTATTAACGCAAAAAGGAAAAGATATCTTGCCTATCCTTCAAGAAATGGCAAGGTGGGGAAATAAATATGTTGAAGGTTCTTGGATACCACCAGAGTGGTTTATGAAAGGCTAATTTTGATCTGGCTCGACCTCAATGATAACTGCGTTATTAGTGATGAAGACGCTCTGCCAAGAATTCGACCATAACCCGAATTCTTCGGTTATATTTCACATCAGAGTGATACACCAGCCAAAATTCAAGATTAGGGATCGGTAGGCTGTCGAGCAACAATTCAAGTTCAGGAAATTGTTTGATGATTGAGAAATGAGTAACTGTAATTCCCACTCCTTGTCGCGCCATTTCTATATGCAGTGGTAAGAAATCAGTTCTGATCAAGAAATCATCGGCCTTGAACTCCCTGCCAAGGGATTGCACCTCTCGACTCATTTGCCAGTCACGATCAAATCCTAAGGTTCGGTGTGACGCTAGATCCTCAAAGCTCTGCGGACGCCCATACTTATCGAGATAATGCTTGCTAGCACAAAACTTAAGATCAATATTCGGCAACCGCCTGGCTACCAAATCAGGCTGAGTCGGACGAAACATTCGCAAAGCAATATCAGCTTCACGTTTAGTCAGGCTGGTAGCCTTATTGGAAATATCAATTTCGACCTGCACTTCTGGGTATAGGTCATTAAATTCGGCGATCAATGGCGGCAAATAATAAAGGCCAACGACTTCATTCGCACTTATACGAACATTACCTGCCAGTGAAGCATCTGCGCCTGATGCCGTGCGAACAAAACTGTTGGCCGCTTCCTGCATTGGCGTACTGCATTCAAGTAATTGTGCCCCTACATCTGTAAGTTTCAGCCCTTGAGTGCTTCTATCAAACAGAGCCACATTGAGACTCGCTTCGAGAGCAGTCATATGCCGACTTAACGTTGGCTGAGATGTCCCCAATACCTGGGCAGCTTTGGAGAGGCTGCCAGTTCGAGCAACTTCTATGAAGCTCTGTATTAAATTCCATTGTAATTTACTCATAGCGTCAGCACCCAAGCCTTATTCATTAATGCATAGCAACCATACTAAATTGAACATTCCATGACCAATTTAGAATAACCATACTTGATAACAACCTAAATATAAAAGGCTGTCATCCAATGAATACTACCTATCACAACGATACTTGCCCCAATAGCCCTGAAGCTCACCCAGTAATAATGAAATCCGCATTAGTGATTGGTTGCACAGGAGCCTTTGGCAGCGCTATCGCCAAAGAACTACTCAGTTGCGGCTGGACCGTTAAAGCATTGATGCGAAATCCTGACAAGTGCCCCACATGGCTACCTAGCAGCCAAGTTATTGAAGGGGATTGCAGATCTCTTACAGATGTTGAGAAAGCAGCTAAAGATATTGACCTGATTGTTTACGGGGCCAATCCGATATATACAGACTGGCATAAAAAAGCCGAAGCTATGTTAGAGCCCACTGCATTAGTAGCCGAAAAGCGATCATTGCATGTCTTGTTTCCTGGTAACGTGTACGCTTTCGATCCCAGCAAAACACCGACGATTTCTGAAACCTCTGAACAGTGCCCGGTAACTGACAAGGGCGTCATTCGCCAGCGAATGGAACAGCGGCTAAAACAAGCCAGTCAACGAGGTGCCACTGTCACGCTAGTTCGAATTGGTGACTTCATCGCGAAAAACTCGGAAAGCGCCATGATTAATCACCTGCTGGTTCGAATAAGAAAGAGTTGGACACTTGCCAACCCATCACCGGCCACTCACCAACATAATTTTGCCTGGTTACCAGATGTCGCAGCCAACGCAGTAGCCCTTCTTAGCCATGATAAAAGTGGATTCAATGTATGGCACGAACCTGGCATTGTAACAACACACCAGCAGTGGTTATCTGCATTTGAAAAACTCAAACTGCCAGTCAAATCGATAAAATTTCCCTGGTGAGCACTCATCCCCATCTCCTGGTTCAACCCAATGATTCGAGAAGTGTTCAAAATGCGTTACCTTTGGCAACAAACATTGCTATTGGATGGTACAAAAATGAAAACAGCACTGGGTAAGGATTATCGATGCAGTTCCCTAGCGGAAATTGTGAACGAGTTAGTAAAGGGATAACCATAGGTAATAGAGTTTCCTGTTAGCTTATTCGAAGGCAAGACATGGTGACATGTTTGTGACACAAGAAGCGATCAGATCATTGTTTTAAGTTACTCTATTCATAAAAGCAGATCACTTCAGTATCAATGCCTTCCGCTCATCAGCGTTTCGTTAGAGGGCACTCTTTGCAATAAGTTGCAAAAGGTCGTGCTCGATAAGAGTGGTGCGGATGCATTAGCCTTATGCTGATAATGGAATTTGAGGTACCAGAAAAATGAACCGATTCGACCGAGTGACATCAATATTGTTGCTACTGCAAACACGTTCAGTGGTGACAGCCCGTTTTTTATCAGAGCATTTTTCTGTTGCAGAGCGAACTATATATCGCGATATTCGCACGCTTGAAAACGCAGGTGTTCCTATTGGTTCGGAACCGGGTGTCGGGTACTTTCTCGATAAAGGTTACCACCTGCCGCCAGTGAGTTTCACGCTTGATGAGGCTGCATCCTTATTGATTGGTGAGAAACTGCTGGTATCCAGTCTTGACCCAGTCTCGCTACAAGACTACAAACATGCACTAAACAAGGTTCGTGCTATTTTAAGCGTATCGG
>NZ_JAKRFQ010000013.1 GCF_022347985.1 Photobacterium sp. OFAV2-7 | reverse complement strand
GTTGAAGTTAAGTCTGTAAATACTCTTGTAGCCAAGGGTAAGACCAAGCGTCAAGGTATGCGTGAAGGCCGTCGTAGCGACTGGAAAAAAGCGTATGTTATCTTGAAAGAAGGTCAGGACATCGACTTCGCTGGTAGTGCAGAGTAAGGCTAGGAGCAAAGAAGAATGGCTATTGTAAAATGTAAGCCGACTTCCCCAGGTCGTCGCCACGTAGTTAAAGTGGTTAACTCTGACCTGCATAAGGGTAAGCCGTACGCACCTCTACTAGAGAAAAAATCTAAGTCAGGTGGTCGTAACAATAACGGTCGTATCACAGTACGTCACATCGGTGGTGGTAACAAACAACACTACCGTATGATTGACTTCAAGCGTACTAAAGATGGTATCCCAGCGAAAGTTGAGCGTCTTGAATACGATCCAAACCGTAGCGCAAACATTGCTCTAGTTCTGTACGCAGACGGTGAGCGCCGCTACATCATCGCACCTAAAGGTCTTCAGGCGGGTGATACCATCCAGTCTGGCGCAGATGCTGCTATCAAAGTTGGTAACACTCTACCAATGCGCAACATCCCAGTAGGTTCAACAGTACACTGTGTTGAGCTTAAGCCTGGTAAAGGTGCTCAGCTGGCTCGTTCAGCTGGTGCATACGCTCAGATCGTTGCACGTGCAGGCACTTATGTGACTCTACGTCTACGTTCTGGTGAAATGCGTAAAGTGCTTTCTGAAGGTCGTGCGACCCTTGGTGAAGTTGGTAACGCAGAACACATGCTACGTGAGCTAGGTAAAGCTGGTGCTTCACGCTGGCGCGGTGTTCGTCCAACTGTCCGTGGTGTTGTAATGAACCCAGTTGATCACCCACACGGTGGTGGTGAAGGTCGTACATCAGGCGGTCGTCACCCAGTTACACCTTGGGGTGTTCCTACTAAGGGTTACAAGACTCGTAAGAACAAGCGTACCGACAAGTACATCGTACGTCGTCGTAATAAGTAATATATATCAGAGGATAAGCCATGCCACGTTCTCTCAAGAAAGGTCCTTTTATTGACCTGCACTTGCTGAAGAAGGTAGAGAAAGCGGTGGAAAGCGGTGACAAAAAGCCTGTTAAGACTTGGTCCCGTCGCTCAATGATCATCCCTCAGATGATCGGTTTGACCATCGCTGTCCATAATGGTCGTCAGCACGTTCCTGTTTTCGTTTCTGAAGAAATGATCGGTCACAAGCTAGGCGAATTTGCACCAACACGCACTTACCGTGGCCACGCTGCGGATAAGAAAGCTAAGAAGCGCTAAGAGGAGTATAGGTAATGGAAGCTATCGCTAAACATCGCTTTGCTCGCATCTCACCGCAGAAAGCTCGTTTGGTTGCTGATCAACTGCGCGGTAAGCCAGTTGCTCAAGCTCTAGAAATTCTTCAGTTCAGCAACAAGAAAGCTGCTGATCTAATCAAGAAAGTTCTAGAGTCAGCTATCGCTAACGCAGAACACAACGAAGGCGCAGATATTGATGATCTATCAGTAGCTAAAATCTTCGTTGACGAAGGTCCTACCATGAAGCGTATTATGCCTCGTGCTAAAGGCCGTGCCGATCGCATCTTGAAGCGTTCTAGCCACATCACTGTTGTTGTAGCAGACCGCTAAGAGACTAGGAGAGAAAGCAATGGGTCAAAAAGTACATCCTAATGGTATTCGTCTTGGCATCGTTAAGCCATGGAATACCACTTGGTTTGCTAACAGCCAAGAGTTCGCTGACAACCTAGACGGCGACTTCAAGGTACGTCAGTTCCTTACTAAAGAACTGAAAAAAGCGTCTCTATCACGCATCGTTATCGAACGTCCTGCTAAGAGCATCCGTGTGACTATCCACACTGCTCGTCCAGGCGTTGTTATCGGTAAGAAAGGTGAAGACGTAGAGAAACTACGCGCTCGCGTTGCTAAGATCGCTGGTGTTCCAGCTCAGATCAACATCGCTGAAGTACGTAAGCCAGAGCTAGACGGTCAACTAGTTGCAGACAGCATCGCGTCTCAGCTAGAGCGTCGTGTTATGTTCCGTCGCGCTATGAAGCGTGCAGTACAAAACGCTATGCGTCTTGGCGCTAAAGGTATCAAGGTTGAAGTAAGCGGTCGTCTTGGCGGCGCTGAAATCGCACGTTCTGAGTGGTACCGTGAAGGTCGTGTACCTCTACACACTCTTCGTGCTGACATTGATTACGCAACTTCTTCGGCTCACACCCAATACGGTGTTATCGGCGTTAAAGTTTGGATCTTCAAAGGTGAAGTTCTAGGCGGCATGCCGGTTGAAGAGCCTAAGGCTGACAAGCCTAAGAAGCAGCGCAAAAGCCGTAAATAAGGAGTTTATTGATGCTGCAACCAAAACGCACTAAATTCCGCAAGACCTTTAAAGGTCGTAACCGCGGTCTAGCGAACGGTACTGATGTAAGCTTCGGTTCATTTGGTCTTAAAGCAGTTGGCCGTGGCCGTATCACTGCTCGCCAGATCGAAGCAGCTCGTCGTGCTATGACTCGTCATATCAAACGTCAGGGCCAAATCTGGATCCGTATCTTCCCAGACAAACCTATCACATCTAAGCCTCTTGAAGTTCGTCAAGGTAAAGGTAAAGGTAACGTAGAATACTGGGTTGCACAGATTCAACCAGGTAAGGTTCTTTACGAGATGGATGGTGTTCCTGAAGAACTAGCACGTGAAGCATTCAAACTTGCTGCACGTAAGCTACCTATCAAGACTACATTCGTAAATAAGGCGGTGATGTGATGAACGCACAAGATCTGCGCGCTAAAAGCGTTGAAGAACTGAATGCTGAGCTTGTGAACCTGCTACGTGAACAGTTCAACCTGCGCATGCAGGCTGCGACTGGTCAACTACAGCAGACTCACACTCTAAAAGCTGTACGTCGCGATATCGCACGTGTTAAAACCGTTCTGACTGAGAAGGCTGGCGCATAATGAGCGAAAAAATTCGTACTCAGCTTGGTCGTGTTGTTAGCGACAAAGGCGACAAGTCTATTGTTGTTGCAATCGAGCGTAAAGTGAAGCACCCGATCTACGGTAAGTACATCACTCGCACGACTAAACTTCACGCACATGACGAAAACAACGAGTGTGGCCTAGGCGACACTGTTGAGATTCGTGAGTGCCGTCCAATGTCTAAGACTAAGTCTTGGACACTGGTACGTGTAGTTGAAAAAGCTCGCGTTTAAGCGAACTTAGCAACTAATTAATACAGCGGCCCCGAAAAAAATTTGGGGCCGTTTATTTTTTGTCTACCCATCGGTCGAAAATGGTGTTATTATTCGCCGCCTTTAAAGAAAAGGCCTATCGACCCGAGATGGGTCCAGATGTTTAAAATTAGCGGAGCACTAACATGATCCAAATGCAAAGTACGCTAGACGCAGCCGATAACTCCGGCGCTCGTCGCGTAATGTGTATTAAGGTTCTGGGTGGTTCTCACCGCCGTTACGCACACATCGGTGATATCATCAAGATTACTGTGAAAGAAGCGATTCCTCGCGGTAAAGTAAAGAAAGGTGATGTCCTGAAGGCGGTGGTTGTTCGCACCCGTAAAGGCGTTCGTCGCCCAGACGGCTCTGTCATTCGCTTCGACCGTAATGCTTGTGTATTGTTGAACGACACTACAGAGCAACCGATCGGTACTCGTATCTTTGGCCCAGTGACGCGTGAACTTCGTAATGCGAAATTCATGAAAATCGTTTCACTAGCGCCAGAAGTACTGTAAGGAGTAACAAAATGGCAGCTAAAATCCGTCGCAACGACGAAGTTATCGTTCTTACCGGCAAAGACAAAGGTAAGAAAGGTAAAGTAACTAAGGTCCTAACAACCGGTAAAGTTATCGTTGAAGGTATCAACATGGTTAAGAAACACCAGAAGCCAGTTCCGGCAATGGGTGTTCAGGGTGGCATCGTAGAGCAAGAAGCTGCGATCGACGCCTCAAATGTTGCAATCGTTAACGGTGAAGGTAAAGCGGACCGTGTAGGCTTCCGATTCGAAGACGGCAAAAAAGTTCGTTTCTTCAAATCGACTGGCGAAACTATCAAGTAATTCTGGAGTAGTACACTATGGCGAAACTGCATGATTACTACAAAGAGACTCTAGTTAAAGAACTTGCTGAAAAGTTTGAATACAAGAGTATCATGCAAGTCCCAAGGATCGAAAAAATCACACTTAACATGGGTGTGGGTGAAGCGATCAACGACAAAAAGCTTCTAGAGAATGCTGCTGCTGACATGACTGCTATTGCAGGTCAGAAGCCGCTTATCACTGTAGCTCGTAAGTCTGTTGCTGGCTTTAAGATCCGTGAGGGCTACCCTATTGGCTGTAAAGTAACCCTACGTGGCGAACGCATGTGGGATTTCTTCGAGCGTCTAATTTCAATTGCTGTACCTCGTATTCGCGATTTCCGTGGTCTAAACCCGAAATCATTCGATGGTCGTGGTAACTACAGCATGGGCGTTCGTGAGCAGATCATCTTCCCAGAAATCGATTACGATAAAGTAGATCGTGTACGTGGTCTTGATATCACAATCACTACTTCTGCTAAATCTGACGAAGAAGCTCACGCTCTACTATCTGCTTTTAACTTCCCATTCCGTAAGTAAAAGTAAGGGTTACAAATGGCTAAAGAATCAATGAAGGCACGCGAAGCTAAACGTGCCAAGCTTGTAGTTAAGTACGCTGAAAAGCGTGCAGCGCTTAAAGCTCTAATTAGTGACGTGAATGCGTCTGAAGAAGATCGCTGGAATGCAGTGCTTAAACTTCAGTCACTACCACGTGATTCTGCGAAGTCTCGTCAGCGTAATCGCTGTAACCAGACTGGACGTCCACACGGCTACCTACGTAAGTTCGGTCTATGCCGTATCAAGGTTCGTGAAGCTTGCATGAAAGGCGAGATTCCGGGTCTGCGTAAAGCTAGCTGGTAATTTTTTACCAATTTAGAATCACGGAGTATTGACTTATGAGCATGCAAGATCCGATTTCGGATATGCTGACCCGCATTCGTAACGGTCAGGCAGCGAAAAAAGTTGCTGTTAAAATGCCATCTTCTAAGCTGAAAGTTGCTATCGCAGCTCTTCTAAAAGAAGAAGGTTTCGTGGCTGACTACACTGTTTCTGGTGAAGTTAAGCCTGAGCTAGAAGTTACTCTTAAGTACTTCGAAGCGAACCCAGTTATCGAGCAAATCCAACGTGTATCACGTCCTGGTCTGCGCATCTACAAGAAAAAAGATGCTCTTCCATCAGTGATGGGTGGCCTTGGTATTGCTGTTGTATCCACTTCCAAGGGTCTTATGACCGACCGCGCTGCTCGCAAAGCGGGTCTTGGCGGTGAGATTATCTGCTACGTAGCATAATAGGAGTAGGAAATGTCTCGTGTTGCAAAAGCACCTGTAGTTATTCCTGCCGGCGTAGAAGTTAAACTTAACGGTCAGGAAATCACTGTTAAAGGTGGTAAAGGCGAACTAGTTCGCGTTATCAACGAAGCGGTTGTATTGTCCCAGGAAGAGAACACCATCACTTTCGGTCCTCGCGAAGGTTTCGAAAAAGCTTGGGCACAGGCAGGTACTGCTCGTGCACTAGTTAACAACATGGTTGTTGGTGTTACTGAAGGCTTTACTAAGAAGCTTACTCTGAAGGGTGTAGGTTACCGTGCTGCCATTAAAGGCAACACTGTAGCACTAACTCTAGGCTTCTCTCACCCAGTTGAGCACGAATTGCCAGCCGGTATCAAAGCTGAATGCCCATCTCAAACTGAAATCGTACTAACTGGTACTGATAAGCAGGTGATTGGTCAAGTAGCGGCTGATATTCGCGCTTACCGTAGCCCTGAGCCTTATAAAGGTAAAGGTGTTCGTTACGCCGACGAAGTCGTGCGTACTAAAGAAGCTAAGAAGAAGTAAGGTAACACTATGGATAAGAAAGCATCTCGTATCCGTCGTGCGACCCGAGCACGTCGTAAGATTGCTGAACTGGGCGCAACTCGCCTAGTTGTACACCGTACTCCACGTCACGTGTACGCTCAGGTAATCGCACCAAATGGCTCTGAGGTTATCGCTGCCGCTTCTACCGTAGAAAAAGCGATCCGCGAGCAGGTTAAGAGTACTGGTAACAAAGACGCTGCTGCAGCTGTAGGTAAAGCTATTGCTGAGCGCGCGATTGAAAAAGGCATCTCTAACGTTGCATTCGATCGTTCTGGTTTCCAATACCACGGCCGTGTAGCTGCACTAGCAGAAGCTGCTCGTGAAGCTGGTCTGAAATTCTAAGGTAGGCGGAAGATGGCTAACGAAAAAACTCAATCAGATTTGCATGAAAAGCTGATCGCTGTTAACCGTGTATCTAAGACGGTTAAAGGTGGTCGTATTTTCAGCTTTACTGCACTAACTGTAGTTGGTGACGGTAACGGTCGCATCGGTTTTGGTTACGGTAAGGCACGTGAAGTTCCTGCTGCTATCCAGAAAGCGATGGAAAAAGCACGCCGTAACATGGTTACTGTTGCACTAAACGACGGTACACTACACCACGCTGTTAAAGGCCGCCACACTGGTTCTAAAGTGTACATGCAGCCTGCATCAGAAGGTACTGGTATCATCGCCGGTGGTGCAATGCGTGCAGTGCTAGAGGTTGCGGGTGTTCGCAACGTACTAGCTAAAGCATACGGCTCAACAAACCCAATCAATATCGTTCGCGCGACTATTGACGGTTTGAGCGGCATGAACTCTCCAGAGATGATCGCTGCTAAGCGTGGTCTTTCTGTTAAAGAAATTCTGGAGTAATCGACATGGCTAAGACTATTAAAGTAACACAGACAAAGAGCTCTATCGGTCGTTTACCGAAGCATAAAGCTACTTTGCGTGGCTTGGGCCTTCGTCGCATCAACCACACTGTTGAACTTGAAGATACTGCTTGCGTACGCGGCATGATCAACAAAGTTTACTACATGGTTAAAGTTGAGGAGTAATCAGAATGCGTTTGAATACTCTATCACCGGCTGCGGGTTCTAAGCCTTCTGCGAAGCGCGTAGGTCGTGGTATCGGTTCAGGTCTGGGTAAAACTTGTGGCCGTGGTCACAAAGGTCAGAAATCACGTTCAGGTGGTTCTGTACGTCCAGGCTTCGAAGGCGGTCAGATGCCTTTGAAACAGCGTCTACCAAAATTCGGTTTTACTTCTCGCAAGAGCTTGGTAACTGCTGAAGTTCGTCTAGCTGAGCTAGCGAAAGTTGAAGGTGACGTAGTAAGCCTAGAAACTCTAAAGGCTGCGAATGTTATCACTAAGAACATTGAGTTCGCGAAAGTTGTACTTTCTGGTGAGATCGCTCGTGCCGTTACAGTTAAAGGTCTACGCGTGACTAAAGGCGCTAAAGCTGCTATCGAAGCTGCAGGCGGTAAAATCGAGGAATAATTAACTCGAGGATGAGGTACAGATGGCTAAACAACCAGGACAAGATTTTCGTAGTGCACAAGGTGGCCTAGCAGAGCTTAAGACTCGCCTGCTATTCGTATTAGGTGCTATCTTAATTTTCCGAGCAGGCTCTTTTGTGCCTATTCCTGGTATTGACGCTGCTGTACTTGCCGATCTGTTCGAACAGCAAAAGGGCACCGTCATTGAACTGTTTAACATGTTCTCTGGTGGTGCACTTGAGCGTGCTTCCATCCTGGCGTTGGGTATCATGCCGTATATTTCGGCATCGATCATTGTCCAGCTGCTTACGGTTGTTCACCCGGCTCTGGCCGAGTTGAAGAAGGAAGGGGAGTCTGGCCGTCGTAAGATTAGCCAGTACACCCGTTACGGCACGCTTGTTTTGGCAACCTTCCAAGCAATTGGTATTGCAACGGGGTTACCAAGTATGATCCCAGGCCTGGTACATAATCCGGGTCTAGGATTTTACTTTGTCGCGGTAGTGAGTTTGGTTACCGGTACCATGTTCCTGATGTGGTTGGGTGAGCAGGTTACCGAGCGCGGCATTGGTAACGGTATTTCGGTAATTATCTTTACCGGTATCGTTGCAGGTTTGCCACCAGCTATTGGACAGACAGTGGAGCAAGCGCGTCAAGGTGAATTGCACGTACTTCTTTTACTGTTAATTGCAGTACTTTCTTTCGCTGTGATTTATTTCGTAGTGTTCATGGAGCGTGGTCAGCGTCGAATCGTCGTTAACTATGCCAAGCGTCAGCAAGGCCGTCGTGTTTTTGCTGCCCAGAGCACTCACCTGCCGTTGAAAATCAACATGGCAGGGGTTATTCCAGCGATTTTCGCATCAAGTATTATTCTGTTCCCGGGTACGCTGGCTCAGTGGTTCGGTCAGAATGAGAACCTAGGCTGGTTAAGTGATATTTCACTGGCGCTAAGTCCAGGTCAGCCACTTTATGTGATGCTTTATGCTGCTGCGATTATTTTCTTCTGTTTCTTCTATACCGCGTTGGTGTTTAACCCTCGCGAGACAGCTGACAACCTGAAGAAGTCTGGTGCGTTCGTACCTGGTATTCGCCCGGGTGAACAGACCGCGAAATATATAGATAAAGTAATGACCCGTCTGACATTGGCAGGCGCGCTCTATATTACCTTTATCTGTCTGATCCCCGAGTTTATGATGATTGCATGGAATGTCCGCTTCTATTTCGGCGGTACATCACTACTAATCGTAGTTGTAGTTATTATGGACTTCATGGCTCAAGTTCAGACACATTTGATGTCTCAACAATATGAGTCTGTTTTGAAAAAGGCTAATCTTAAAGGCAACGGCCGTTAAGACTGGTTATCCATTTACGGAGTTTAGCAATGAAAGTTCGTGCTTCCGTTAAGAAAATCTGCCGTAACTGTAAAGTTATCAAGCGCAACGGTGTTGTGCGTGTAATTTGCAGTGAGCCAAAGCACAAACAGCGCCAAGGCTAATTAGCAGAAATATTTCTTGCAAATTGAAGGTAGGTTGGCTAAATTAGCCAACCAATCTTTTGTGTGTGCAAAAGAATTGTTCCACCGCTGCGTATCCTAAACGGGCTCTGCAGCGGTTATTCTTGAAAAGTACTAGGAGTGAATAGTGGCCCGTATTGCAGGCATTAACATTCCTGATCAGAAACATTCTGTAATCGCTCTAACAGCGATCTACGGCATCGGTAAAACTCGCTCACAGGCTATCCTGGCTGAAGCGGGTATTGCTGAAGATGTTAAGATCAGTGAACTGACTGAAGAGCAGATCGATCTACTGCGTGATGGTGTAGCTAAGTACACTGTAGAAGGTGATCTACGTCGTGAAGTATCCATGAACATCAAGCGTCTTATGGACCTTGGCTGTTACCGTGGTCTTCGTCATCGTCGCAGTCTACCACTACGTGGACAGCGTACTAAAACCAACGCACGTACCCGTAAGGGTCCGCGCAAGCCGATCAAAAAGTAATCGGATAAGGTAGAGTACAATGGCAAAACAACCAACTCGCGCTCGTAAGCGCGTACGCAAGCAAGTAGCTGATGGCGTTGCGCACATCCATGCTTCTTTCAACAACACAATCGTAACCATTACTGACCGTCAGGGTAACGCTCTTTCTTGGGCTACTGCAGGTGGTTCTGGTTTCCGTGGTTCTCGTAAATCTACTCCGTTCGCTGCACAGGTTGCTGCTGAGCGTTGTGGTGAAATGGCCAAAGAATATGGCGTTAAGAACCTGGAAGTTATGGTTAAGGGCCCAGGTCCTGGTCGTGAGTCAACTATCCGCGCTCTAAACGCTGCGGGTTTCCGTATCACTAACATTGTTGATGCGACTCCGATCCCTCATAACGGTTGTCGTCCACCTAAGAAACGTCGCGTATAACGTTTCTAGGAAAACTGGAGAAAGAACATGGCAAGATATTTGGGTCCTAAGCTGAAGCTTAGCCGTCGCGAAGGCACTGACTTATTCCTTAAGTCTGGTGTGCGCGCGATTGATACCAAGTGTAAAATTGATAACGCGCCGGGCATGCACGGTGCGCGTCGCGGTCGTCTATCTGACTACGGCGTTCAGCTTCGTGAGAAGCAGAAAGTTCGTCGTACATATGGCGTACTAGAAAAACAATTCCGTAACTACTACAAAGAAGCTGCTCGCATCAAGGGCAACACAGGTGAAAACCTGCTTCAGCTTCTTGAAGGTCGTCTAGATAACGTAGTTTACCGCATGGGTTTTGGTGCTACTCGCGCTGAAGCACGTCAGCTGGTAAGCCACAAAGCGATCCTAGTAAACGGTCAAGTCGTAAACGTTCCTTCTTTCAAGGTAGCGGCTAACGACGTTGTTAGCATTCGTGAGAAAGCTAAGAACCAAGCACGCATTAAAGCAGCTCTTGAAGTTGCTACTCAGCGTGAACTACCGACTTGGGTCGAAGTAGACAGCAGCAAGATGGAAGGTACGTTCAAACGTCTTCCAGAACGTTCTGATTTGTCTGCCGACATCAACGAACACCTGATCGTCGAGCTTTACTCTAAGTAAGGCTATAGTTAAGAGAGGACACAATGCAGGGTTCTGTAACAGAATTTCTTAAGCCGCGTCTTGTTGATATTGAACAAGTTAATACGACGCACGCAAAAGTAACTCTTGAGCCACTAGAGCGTGGTTTCGGCCACACGCTAGGTAACGCTCTACGTCGTATTCTACTGTCTTCAATGCCGGGTTGTGCCGTAACTGAAGTTGAGATCGACGGTGTGTTACACGAGTACAGCACCAAAGAAGGAGTACAGGAAGATGTTCTTGAGATCCTTCTAAACCTTAAAGGTCTAGCCGTTAAGGTTGAGGGTAAAGACGAAGTTATCCTTACTCTGAACAAATCTGGTGCAGGCCCTGTTGTTGCAGGTGACATCACCCACGACGGTGATGTTGAGATTGCGAACCCAGAACACGTAATCTGCCACCTAACTGATGACAATGCTGATATCAGCATGCGCATCAAGGTAGAGCGTGGTCGTGGCTATGTACCAGCGTCTGCTCGTATTCACACAGAAGAAGATGAGCGCCCAATTGGTCGTCTGCTAGTTGATGCAACTTTCAGCCCAGTTGACCGTATCGCATACGCAGTAGAGGCAGCACGTGTTGAACAACGTACTGACCTAGACAAGCTTGTTATCGATATGGAGACTAACGGTACGCTTGATCCTGAGGAAGCTATCCGTCGCGCAGCAACAATTCTTGCTGAGCAACTGGATGCATTCGTAGATCTACGTGATGTACGAGTTCCTGAAGAGAAAGAAGAGAAGCCGGAGTTCGATCCGATCCTACTGCGTCCTGTAGACGATCTTGAACTAACTGTTCGCTCTGCTAACTGTCTGAAAGCAGAAGCGATCCACTACATCGGTGATCTTGTTCAGCGCACTGAGGTTGAGCTACTTAAAACGCCAAACCTTGGTAAGAAGTCTTTGACTGAAATTAAAGACGTGCTGGCTTCACGTGGTCTGTCTCTGGGTATGCGCCTGGAAAACTGGCCGCCGGCATCAATCGCTGAAGATTAATAGTTACTGATATCTAGTTAGAAGGATTAGGTCATGCGCCATCGTAAGAGTGGTCGTCAACTCAACCGCAACAGCAGCCATCGCAAAGCGATGTTCAGCAACATGGCTGGCTCTCTGGTACGTCACGAGCTTATCAAGACTACCCTGCCTAAGGCAAAAGAGCTGCGTCGCGTAATTGAGCCATTGATTACCCTAGCTAAGACTGACAGTGTTGCTAACCGTCGTCTTGCATTCGCACGTACTCGTGATAACGAAGTTGTTGCGAAACTATTTAACGAATTAGGTCCACGTTTTGCTCAACGTCCGGGCGGTTACACTCGCATCATGAAGTGCGGTTTCCGTTCAGGCGATAAAGCCCCTATGGCTTACATCGAGCTAGTAGATCGTCCTGAAGCTCAGGAAGAAGCTGCTGCTGAATAAGCACTAGCGCGTTAAATAAAAAAGAGGCCGAGTCTTTGACTCGGCTTTTTTTTTGCATAACTTTCGGGATAACAGCGAGGGTTATGTATGGTTTATTTGTTTGTAGACAGTTCCGGCTTTGGTGGTGTCGAAAGCCACATTCAGCAGTTAGCGCGACTTATTCGCCGTCAATGTGTTGATGTTGAAGTTGTTTTTTTTCGTCGTTACGCTTCCCATCCCCTGTATGCGCGACTTGCCGAATCGCAGATCCCATTTCGTTTTATCTCAGACTCCAGCTGCTCTGCCTTCTTCCGGCGATTAAATGCCGAGGATGTTGTACATGCCCATGGCTATAAAGCCGCGCTTATTGCAAGGCTGTATCGAGTCTTGTCATCATATCAGTTGGTTGTCAGCTATCATGCAGGCGAGGCCTTGTCGGGCAAGCTGGCTTTGTATGAAGGATTAAACCGGGCGACAAGTTTCCTTTCGCGCAATATTGCTGTGAGTCAGCGGATCCAGTCACGTATTCCGTTTAACTGCGAATTGCTCCGCAATTTCATTTTTGACCTGCCACCAATGATTCAGCGCCAACGACATACCCTGTTGCAGGTTGGCTTTGTCGGCCGATTGAGCTCAGAAAAAGGTATCGATCGTTTTGTTCACTTAAGCAGGCAACTGCCAGCTTGTCGCTTTCATGTCTTTGGCGACGGAGAACTCAGATCGATAGTGGCAGGAGCGGGGAAGATTAACTGGCACGGTGCAGTAAAATCCATGGATAGCTACTGGCAGCAGCTTGACTTGCTGGTTATTAGCTCGCGTGCTGAAGGCTTGCCAATGGCAGCGCTTGAGGCGATGGCTCATGGAGTGCCGGTTGTGGCGACAAACGTGGGGGAACTAACCTCCTTGTTGCCATCAAGAAGCCTGGTTGCCGAACCACAATGGGAGCAGCTAACGGTATTGATCGATGATCTTGATCTGGCCGGGGATCTTGGGTGGTTGCAACTTTCCCAGTATTCACAGCACCGTATCGCAACCCATTTTGCGGCTGAAGCTCGCTGGCCACAGTTGGCCGAAATATACCAGTTAGGTTAATTTTTTCGTTCTTGTCCATCATAGAGTATGGTTAGCACGCTGCAGTCATCGGCAGGGTTTTGAGGGGTACTTTGCCACAGGAAAGAATGCCGTTGTAGAGTATTAATCTCTTGAATGTGATTGAGCTGCTCTTGGCACCATCTGCCCTCGAACAATCCATCGCTATAGAAATGCAGGCTGTCATTCGCCGATAGTTGTACTTTGGTACCGACTACGTCAACGGTTTCGAATAGCCCTAACAGCCCCATGCCGCCCTCTACTTCCCGAGCTGTACTTCCCAAAAGAACAGGGTTTGGCATGCCAGCATTATAAATTGTAACGGTACTGTCTTTGTTGATATGGATTACCAGCAGGCATACCAAGCTGGTAGCCTCGTTGGTGTGATAGAGGTAGCGGTTGAGTGACGTAAATAGCTGTTTAGGAGAGATATTATCGTGATACAGCAACCCGCCGATAAAGCCGAAACATACCGAGCCATTGATTTTTGCGGCAAGTCCGTGACCCATCTGATCGCCTAGCACCAGTAACTGTGAACCGTCTTCCAACTGGCGTTGCATGACAAAGTCACCACCGACTTGCGGCTGTTGGTCGATGAGTAATTGCAAAGGGGAAGGGAGCGGCTGAACATCGCTGTGGCTGTTGTTGGCTGTGATTTGTTGCTTCAGCTTGGCCTCGAAGCAGGCTGATAAGTTGCTGTGCCGTTCGATAACCCTGCCGAGGACGCTAAGCAGGTGTGGCTTGGTGATGGGTTTTGCCAGGAAGTCATCAATGCCCGACTGGGCGGCAGCATTACGTGTGTTGTCTTTTGTATCGCCGGAGAGAAAAACGAAAGGCAGCATTTGATGACGTTCGAGTGCGGCCACCTTGTTTCGAAAGTCAAAGCCGTTGATATTTGGCATGTGAAGATCAGCCAGTACCAGATCGCAGTGGTTCTTGGCCAGCCAGACCAATGCTTCGCTTGCCTGGCTAAACAGTGCCAACTGATAGTCGGGCTCAAGGAAGCTGGCCAATAGAGCCAACTGGCTGCTGCTATCATCCACAATCAGAATTTGTTTACGTGTAGTTTGCCTTGGTAGCCGGAAACGGATCCGGTTATGGGAGGGGGTGATCCGATAGTCAAAATCCGGAAATGTTGCGCGGATCAGTGCCAGCCCCATTCCGTTTTCCACTTCACTGCTTGGTAATTCAGCGCTCTGTAGCTGCTCTTCGAGCTCTAGCCATGCAGAACCGTTGTCTTTAATAGCGAGGTAGTGATGGTGACCTGAGCGTTCATAGCTGATCGAAATGTGGTTTGCGGGCTCGGCTTGGTGATCAAGCAGGTTAGTACAATACTCGCTGCACACCAGCTTGAGGTTTTGAGTCAGCTCGGGGCTGAGACCCATAACAGAGGCTTTGTCTGCCAGTACTTTTCGTATCGACTTTAGATTGTCATAGCTAAGCGTGAATTGGCGCTGAAACAGAAGCTGGCTCATTGAGTGATATTTCCCCTGGCTTATTGATACTTACCGAGTAATAGAGGGTTATGCTGCAGGTAGTGGATCAGCCTACGTTTGATTGTTTCGGGTATCCAGCGTGCTTTACCGTGGAGTACCCGGATGATTTCCTGTGACAGGGAAGGGTTGCTCTTGTCGTTAATCAATGTTCCGAGCAGATGGACGCCTCCCTGCTCCAGTTTTGTCATACTGGTCAAGAGCTCACTCTCTGTTGTTTGCGCAGCCGCCAGACAGAGAATTGATGCATCGCTAATATGGCTGATGGCTGTAATGGGTAAGTTTTGCCAGTTGGCTGTACTGATGGTGCCGATATCGCAGATGATATAGTGATAGTTTTTCTTCCAGCGCTCCAGTGCGGCGGCGAGCGTTTGCGGCTGGCGAAGATCAAGAATGGTCCGGTGAACGCTGGGTTGGGGCAAAAGATCAAGCTGTTGATCAAGATGGATTAACACATCTGACTCGCCGGTACCATCGCTTTGCCATGGTCCGGAAGGGTGACCCTGTCCGGATCCCGACAGATCAAGGTCGATCAATAGCACGCTGTGCTGGTCTTCGGCGCATCGTCTGGCCAGCCACATTGATTGGGTCGATGTGCCGCAGCCCGGACTGGCGCCAGCCAGGGTGATCACCCGCGCGTCAAGTTGATGAATTTTGTGAAAGAGTTGATCGTACTCTGCACTTAACCAGGGCTTCATAGTGCGGCTCCCAAGGCAATAAGGGTGAATAGTCCTAAAACATCCCGCAGTCCCTGCCGCCATTGCTCCCCGATAGAGTCACTTTCATTGGGCACATAAACGGTATCGCCGGGACGAAGCAGGGGGAGAGGGTAACGGGCAGGATCGATGACATAGTCACGCAGGTTAAAGGTTTGGGCCTGATCGCCACAGCATGACGTATTCACAATCATGATCCGTTCGATATAGGCTTCGTCTGACGGGCCACCGGCTTCGGCCAGCAGATCAAGAATGTTCATCTGGTTGTTGAAAGTATAACGGCCGGGCTTGTTGACCGATCCCATCAGGCGTACCACCCGTTCGGCCGGTTTATCGAGCCAGTTTCCCTGCTCCTTGGGTACATAGATAACATCGCCGGGAACGACAACGGGCAACAGGCTTTCGTCACCCGTTTCAAAATAAAGGGAAAGATTTAGCTTGGTTACCTGGGCCTGGCTTTTATCGCGGTGGCTGATCCTGATCTGCCGCAAGTCCGCATCACCGTTTGGTCCGTCGGCAGCGGAAAGGATGTCGAGAAATCCCAGCTCCCGATTGAAGGCATAGCGTCCCGGTGCGCCGACCTGACCAAAGACATAGATGGAGTCATCGGCTGATTGGCGGATCCAGCTGGCTTTATTATCGGTCGGGTCATGGGGAAGCTCGTCGATGACGATGGTATCACCGGCTTCTAGCAGTGGTAGGGCGGCGAAATTGCCCCCTTCATTGATGAAATTCTCCAGGTCAAAGTAGATGACATTTTCGGGAGTGTTCTGTTGTTCCTTGATGAGCCTGATGTTGCTGATATTTGCCTGCTGCTTGGGCCCGCCAGCCATAGCAAGGATATCGAGAAACGTCATAGTATCGTTCCATTTGAATCGTCCGGGGGCGTTTACGGCGCCGATCACCTTGACTGCACGTTCGTCGGCAGCCTTCTCCAACTGTGGGATATAAATGACATCGCCAGGGGCTACATCGGGAATGAGTGACTCATTGCCGGTTTCGAAATAATGCGAGAGGTTAAAGCGGGTTACCTCGGTATCCTTGCCGCTGCGGTGGCTGATCAGGACTTCCTGGATATCCGCTTCGCCGGTTGGTCCGTCTGCTGCCGATAGAATATCGAGAAACCCCTGTTCGTTATTGAAGGCGTAACGACCCGGGGCGCCGACCTGACCGAAAATATAGATGGAGTCTCGGGCTGACTGGCGTAGCCAGCTGGATTTATTGTCGGTTGGATCATGGGGGAGTTCATCCATAATCACGGTATCTCCCGCCCTCAACTGCGGGAGTTTACCTTTCGGCTGGCCGGCCTTGGTAAATTCGACAAAGTCGAAAAAGGTCACTCTGGGTTCGTTTTTTGCGGCGGATTCGCGGATGATCCGGATATTGCTCAGGTTAGCCTGCTGTTTTGGTCCGCCGGCATGGGCCAGCAGATCCATGAAGCTCATGGAGTCACTCCACTCAAAACGGCCCGGGTTGTTGATGGCCCCGATAATTTTGATAGCACGGTCGTTGGTGACTTTCAGCCACGACTTTTCGTTGAAGTCGATTTTCTCGGGCACGAAGATAACATCACCTGGCTCGATCGGAGGGAGCGTATTTTGGCCAGGGGCGCGTGTATATTCGACCAGGTTGATGCTGAGTGGGGCGTTCACATTGCTAAGCAGCTTAATGTGCGTCGTATCGGCAAACCGGGTGGGGCCGCCAGCATTGGCCAGTACATCAATAAAGCCTGTTCCGGGAGAGCTTTCGTAGGCGCCGGGGGCTTTGACCTCACCCATGACGTAGACAGTCCGTGATGTCGTATTGATATCTTCAACTTCAATTGGTGCAAAAATCGTGGTGCCGGGTTTAATTGGCGGCAGGTTGCTGGCATCCCCGGTATCAAGATAGGCCTTGAGATCAAACTGGTAAGGGATGTTGTCGGTAATGACCCGTATCTTGGTGACATCGGCGTAACGGGTGACACCATCAGCCCGCATGAGCGCATCGACGACTGTCATATCCGGCTTGAAGCTAAATGTACCAGGGTTACGCAGTTCACCAAAAATCGTGATCCCTTGCTCTTCGTCGGCATCCCCGCCTTCTCTTAGAGAAGCAGCATCAAAGTTCACCTCGATGTTACCCAGTAGAGGAGAGGCCGGAACAAAGATAGTATCACCGCTTTTGATGGCTGGTAGCTGACCGGGATCGCCAGAATCAAGGTATTGCTTATAGTTGAAGACTTGCGTTTTGCTGTTTCGGATTAACTTGAACTGGTCCAGCTGGGCCCCGGGCCTTGCTCCGCCAGCTTCGGCAACGGCCATTTGTATATTGCTACCGGGTTTGAGTGAGACCATCCCCGGCTGCTCGACATAGCCGAGAACCTGTATACGGATCAGATGTTCCATGATGCTCAGTTCAAGTTCGTCTAAGTTTCGGTAGATGGTACTGAGCCGTTTACGGATCCTTTGCTCTGCTTCGTCAATGCTGAGCCCGGCAACGGTGATAAGCCCTGCTTCGGGTAGCCTGAGCTGCCCTTGGTCATCAATGGTAAAAGGATCGTCAAATGCACTCTCGCCAGGGAGCTGCAGGTACACCCGGTCACCGGGGGTCAGGGTTGTCCCCCAGGCCGGAGCAATAATGAGCAGCAGTACCAACAGCAAGGCTCGACTCATAGCGACTCCCTGACTGCATGCCAGTCTTGCAGTGAGTAGACCCGGTGAATGGAACGGGTATGGTGCTCAACAAGGACTTTGGCATCTACTTTGCGGTTGCTGAGCCGTTGGGTCCGAGAGCGGGGATCTTCAACAGATAGCTCTTCGCCTGCGCTAAAGGTAGTTATCTGATTGGCGTCGACGCCTTGTTCTATCAGGTATCTGCGTACGGCATCGGCTCGTTTCATGCCTAGTTGGTTGTTACTTTCCCGTGTGCCGATGGTGTCGGTATGACCGGTTAGCTGGAGGTGCCAGTGGTTCTGGCGTTTTAGAATTGATGCTGCACGTCTTAGCGCTTGTTGGTAGTCGGGCAGTAGCTTGGCCCGGTTAAAGGCAAACTGGTTGTCGATAAGCATTAAGAGCAGGAATCTATCTCTGAGCTCTATTTCTGAATAGCGGGGATCCAGGCACAGGGTGTGGTATTCCAGCCAGTCCATCTGACGCTGGATCTTGCCAAATTGCGTCTGGTATTCCAGTAACGTGATATCGGCATCATCGCTGAACCCGGCTTTGGCTTCCTGGCGAGCCTTGCTGTACAAGTTTTCCAGTTGTTGGTACTGGCCGGGCAAGCAGAGTTTAGCTCCCCGGGTTGCCAACAGCTGCAGCTCGAAGTCATGATGCTCGAGCTCAAGCCATTGATCCCTATCCGGCGGTGTGTACGGGTTTTCACCCGATGTGGGCCAGGTTGTACAGCCGCTGATCGCAAAGATCATCAGCAGGATCGGAAATTTATCCATATCGTCACAACTCCGCTGAGGTGATCATCGGGATCACCTTGTCTATCCGTAACATTTGCATCAGCTGGCGTGGCTGGCCATTGACATTAAGCAGGCGTAATTTTTTATCTCTGCTTTTCAATCGCTTGTATAAGAAAACAATGGCACCAATTCCGCAGGAGTCAATAAATTGTACCTGTGTCAGGTCAAGTATCAGCTCACTTTCCTCGGTTTGGCTGAGTGACTCAAACTCTGGCTCCATTTGTCTGGCAATATGGGCATCAAACTCATCGTGAATTGGCAGGGTAACGACAGAACCTGTTATAGCTTGCATACTAACCTCTTGTCTGAAATTGATTTTTGCTTACGGGTAAGCAATACAAGTGATATGCCAACTATTGTCCGCGTTTGGATACCATGATGTAGATAGTTTTAAAAATGATGTAGAAATCCATTCTAAGCCATTGAAGCGGTGAGCCTAATGCGACGGCGTAGGCGTGATCCCAGGCTATTTTGTTTTTTACATCATCCAGACAGCTGTCATAGCCCTGGTTGACTTGTGCCAGGCCGGTAATGCCGGGACGAAGGCCTGCGGTCCGCTCGAGATAAAAAGGCAATGCATTTTGCAAATCGCCACACATTTCGGGCCGCTCCGGTCGTGGGCCGATTAACGACATATCTCCCCTTAACACATTGATAAACTGAGGCAGTTCGTCAAGCCTAGTCGCCCTGAGAAAGCGTCCGATGCGTGTGATGCGCGGATCATTCTGGGTAGCCCAGACAGCACCAGACTGATTCTCAGCATTCTGGGTCATGGTGCGGAACTTGATGACGTTAAAGAGCTCTGCCTTGTCCTCGGTGATCCGACCGACCCTGAGCTGATGGTAGAAGGCCGGTCCGGGCGAGTCGAGTTTGATAAGAATTGCCAGCAATGGCCATAGGGGAAGGGTAAGCAGCATACCTACAAGGCTGAGGACAATGTCACTGCCGCGTTTGAGGGCCTGGGTTGATTGTGTCTGATAGTTTGCGATAGGAGGCAGGTGGCGCCACCCTTGTCGAAACTGGCCGCCGAGATACCGGAGCATACCGAGCAGGGAGGAGAAGTAGCCGCCAATAAAGTAATGCAGCTTGTCGGTTAGACGGCTGTGGATACCCAACAAAGGCAGCAGTGCCAGTAGATAGGCAACACTCTGTAAAGTGACTAATCCCTGGGCAATCCTGACTCCTTGCCATGCCATGATGATGCTAAGAGCAAAATAGAACAGCAGAATAAAAGGCATAATGGTACGAAGTCCCTTGCCGGATGCAAACAGCCAGTTGGTCTTGTAGTGACGGAACTGGAACAGGAATCGGCAGCGTATTAGCTGCTGAAGGTTGCCGGCTCCAATACGCTGGCGGCGTTTGTGGTTATGTTGTTCGTCGGTGGGGGTGAGCTCGACGCTGTTGATGCTTTGGTTAAACACGACATTGTAGCCTTGCTTGATCACTGTCATCGGCAACATGAAGTCATCGTTGATGGTATCTTCCGGCAGTGGGGTAAATAGCTTGGCGCGCATGATATAAAAAGCGCCATTTCCTCCCATCACATTGCCAAGGTGGGATTCGGCATGGCGGATGTTGTTCTGCCATTGCCAGTATTGTTCTTCGCCAAGTGTGGCCTCGGCCAGTAGGTAGCAGCACGTAATTGCCCCTGTTTGCGGGTTGCGGAAGTTTGCCGCGGCTTGCTTCAAGGCATCGATGGAGATCAGGGCAGAGACATCGCTGAGGGCAATAAGCTCGGAGGTATCTTTCGCTTGCGCCATTAGCTGATTTATCCGGGCCAGCTTACCGCGGTTGGTTTCATCCTCTATGACGTGAAGCGCAATGCCCGCGGCGCTAAACTTATTTTTCCATCGTTCAATGATCCTGGCGGTTTGATCGGTACAGCCATCGCAGCAAATCCAGACGGAGAGCTGCTCAGCCGGATAGTCCAGCATCAGCAGGTTAGCCAGCTTGGCTTCAATGCATTGCTCCTCGTTGTGCGCCGGCATGACCAGTGCAATAGAAGGAAAGTATTGGTCATGCTCTTCGACCTGTTCCTCATTTGCAGAGTTGGAACGCGTTGCATGTTCATTGGCACTGCGATTTCGGCCAAGCCAGATCATCATACTGGTGTAGATCATATGGTGATAAACAATAAGCAGGCTAAGAAAGATGAGTAACATCCATTCGAGTGTCATTGTTATTTCCCCCTAGTTTGAATGAGCTAATGCTTCGTAAGTGGCCGTCATTATCCGGACGTCAGCCTGATTACGAATGTATTGGGCATTACTTTCACGATAGGTTTCAGCGGCGCCTAACCCTTTTGTTAGTGCTCTGGCCAGCTCTTGTGGCTCATCGGGGTTGATAAGTAGGCCGCTGTGCGGGCAAAGCAGGTCCGGAATCCCCCCGACAGCTGTTGCGACGACGCTTTTGCCGCAGGCCTGAGCTTCAAGCAAGGCCAGAGGCAGCCCTTCCTGGCGGGAGGGCATACAGAAAATATCAATCGCCCGGTAATAATTTCGCATGTTGGCGCAATGCCCGAGCCAGTGAACTCGGTGGGAAACTCCAAGCTGTTCGGCTTTTTTAATTAGCGAAGATTGCTCAGGTCCACTGCCTGCGATGGCTAGTCGGTGGTTGTCCGGAAGGAAAGTGAGTGTCTCGAGCATGGTATCGATTCCCTTCTCCGGCACTAACCGGCCGGCACAACCAATAATGATCTGATTGGCGGGAAGTTGAAGAACCTGCCTGGCGAGTAGTTGGTTACCGGGCGTAAAGTGTTCGGTGTCTATGCCGTTGACGATGACCTGGCTGGTGGTGATCCCATATTGATTCAGTTGTTCGGCAACCCGGGGGGCATCGGCGATTAAATGAATATTGGTCCCTTTTAATAGCCAGCGGGTGATGAACCGCTGTTTGGTGTCGTGCAAGTGCCAGCTGTCATGCTCGGTCTGGATGTGATTCAGGGACAGGCCGATAGTGGCGAGACGGGTATAGAGTAATGGGCCAAGATGGTGAGAGTGCACGGTGGTCACCTTGAGCTGCTTGATGAGCTGTCGCAATGAAATAACCGTATTGAGATCTCTGCCTTTGGGCTTGTCGAGAAAGAAAAGGCGAGATGCGAACGGTTGCAATTCAGGCCAGGCTGCAATGGCCGAGTGCTTCTCTCCTTCCAGCGAGACAACGTAGACATCATGACTGGGAGAGGAAAAGCGCAGTAGATTGAGAACGAGTCTCTCGATACCGCCTGGACACAGGTGTTGGACAATTTGTAGTGTGACATGCTTCATGATGAACTCCCTGGAAAGTTGGGGATCCTGGCGAGTACCGGTACTCGGGTTAGTCGATTGATTTGGGTTGTCTGGTATAACCGGGTATCTAGTAGCTGTACGGCACAGGCAAGGGACAGGCCGAGCCCGAGTCCAGCCACAATGCCGAGAAGGAAATTAAGCCACCATGGCCAGTTCAGCGGGCGGTGGGGTTGGATTGGGCGATCGATGATCTGCAGTTTGTCGGGTTCCTCAAAACGACCTAGGTGGCCTGTGACCTTGGCCATTTCATAACGCTCCAAAAGCTGGTTATAGATCCTGGATTTGACGTCATAGTTACGCTGCAGGATCTTTAGTTGCTTTTCCAATGTGGCGAATTCGGCCCTTTTACTCTGTAGTTGGGTGGCCTGCGCCTGAAGCAGCTTCAGCTCACCATCCAATGTCTGGATCTGGCTTTCCGCCTGCTGAAGTTTTTCGAACTGGCTGAGCAGTATTGGTTGGTTATTGTTATCGCGGCTTTGGGTATGGTTTGCCACGCGCTGCCAGAGTTGACTGACTTCCTGGGCGCTGAGGGATTGCTGCTCGTCAACCAGTCGGGAACGTTCTTGCTTCAGGCGACCAAGCTTGCGCAGTACCGCTTTGACCGCTGAGTGGCGGTCGGTATAGCTTGCTCGCAGCATTGCCAGCTCGGCCTCGGCTTTGACGATTTCCTCTTCCAGCATTCCGACAACCGGATTGGTACTGGCCAGGCGCTGGAAGAAATTATCACGCTGGGTTTTGGCGTGCAGCAGGGCTAGTTCTGTTTCCTGAATGAGTGAATTAAGGCGGGCATCGTTTTGTACCTTCATTCCCTGTAGCTGGGGAAGGTTATCGGCATGCTCGGCTTTGAACAAAGCCAGTTCGCTTTCGGCCAGCTCGAGATCTTGCTGGGTCGATTCAAGCTGCTTGTGGAGAAAAACTTCAGAACCGTCGACGGAGGCCCGTCCCGGAGCGCGGAGCTTGTCGAGAAAAATATCGGAAACTTTGTTCAAAATCACCGGCATTTCTCTCGGGGTTGGCCAGTTTAGCCCAAGCTGAACCAAATCATTGCCGACCAGGGTAACACTCAGGCTCTGGCTTAGGTTGCTGATGACGACTTCTCTTTGCGTTTTGTCTGTGACGGGGGCCAGCTCAAGCTCGGTAGTAACCCGTTCCAATACAGAGTGGCTGTGCAGTAATACCCGTAATGCCTTGATGCGCTGTTTCAGGTTCATTGAAATGGAGAGGTCTTCGAGAAACGGATTGAGCATTGCCGCTTCCTGAACCAGGATTGTGGTTTGGGCATAGTAGCGCTTGGCCTTGAGGAAACTGCCCGCTGTCATCAGTAACGGCATGATAAGTACCGGCAGCAGGATCAGATACCTGTGAACCCACATGGCATGGATTAGCGGATAGAGCTTGGCAAATAACTTGTGCCGCATGGCTATTGCCTCATCAAGATCAGCGTATCAGCTGTCTGCTTGGGGGCGTATTTCAGCAATAGCGGGATTTCTCGATCGTCGGAAATCTGGCTGACAGCCTGAATACGTTTTTGCCCCTGGACGAGCGCTTTGAAAGGATCCTCCATCGCCGCCGGTGCAACTAAAGCCGTCAACTGGTGATAGGGGTGGTTGTCGAGAAAGCGGGTTATTTTTCTGTTCTGCTCAGCTGTTAGGGAGGTTTGTTCCGGGCTGAAATAGAGGGTGAGCTCCTGAGGGGTATGAACCGTACTGGCACACCCCCATAAAATGAGACTGCTGCATAGACAAAGGATCCTTTTCATCTGACTACCTTCTCTGTTAACGGGTATATAGAAGTAGTAGCAAAAAAGGTGCCCAGAGTTAGAAAAATTATGACGGGGAGTCTGTTTTTTCGGACATTAGTTTTGAATTTATTAATTCGATAACGGCATTGGCGCGATTCTCCCAGCTTTCATGGGCGATTCGTACAGAGGCCTGCTTGGCATAAGCTTGTCGCTCACTGTGGCTGAACTGGCAATGGCTATCAATTGCCTGTAGCCACTCATTCGGGCTGGTGGCAGTTGTTACCAATGGCTGATAGGGATGAACGGCAGGAAAATCAGCGCTGATCACCGGGCAGCCAGCCGCCAGATACTCCCTTAGTTTTAGTGGATTACAGGCTCGGATCTGAGCGTTATCGATGAAGGGTAAAATTGCCGCAGTCCAGTGCTGAAGATAACCCGCCAGCTGGTGGTGGGGCTTGGCAGGCAGGAAATGGATATTTGGAATATGGCTGAGTGCGGTGATATCCGTATTTACCGGGCCAACCAGGTAGAAGTTGATACCGGACCGGGCGTTGGCCAGGTGGGCTAACAGGCTTTGATCGAGCCAGTTATTGATACTGCCATAGAACCCGACGCTGGGTTGTGTTGTGCTGATATCAGCAGGACAAGACGCAGGTTTTGCAAATTGCGATAAGGCGACGCCGTGAGGAAGCAACCAGGTTTTACTGGCCGGAAACTTGTCTTGTAAGGCCGGGCTGCAAGCCAGAATAATGTCGGCCCTGTGAATGAGCTGTTTTTCCATTTCAGTGACATAATGGTGATCAACATCGGCGAGGGATGAGAAATCATCACCGCAGTAATAGATCACAAGATCACTGTCGCAGATATCCAGGTAATCCACCGCTGTGGGTAGCGCCGCCCAGATGATGCGGCGTTTTTGTTTGCGGTAAAGCTGCATATTCAGCAATGCATTATTGATTTTTTTGATAAGGGGAGCCTGTGCAACAGGCCACACCAGAGGCTTGATGATTGTGGCTGGAGCCTGGTTGGGATTACACTCTTTGGTGTTACCTGTTTTAACCCGCGAGCGATGGCTAAGCGTTGCGTACAGTTTTTCTCTGACCCTGCTAATGTCTCGCCAGTTCAGTTTGGGTTGGCGTAGCCCGATAGAATTAATCCAAGTTACCTCATAGCGGTCCATCAGCGCGGTTAAAATATGCTGGCTGCTTGAAGGATGCCGCCCCCAGTCTTCTCCGAATACAAGAAATTCCATTTTAATACTCCAAGTTTTTGATCACCTTTGCCGGATTGCCTCCTGCCAGCACGCCCGGTGGGATATCTTTGGTCACCACGCTGCCTGCAGCGATGACGCTGCCTTCACCTATGGTGACACCGGCCATAACCATGACTCCGGTGCCAAGCCATACGTCACGGCATAGATGAATATCGCCGATTTGCTGGTCGGTATCAGGTTGGCCGATAGCACGGGCATGGGGTTCCATGGGGTGGCCGGGGAAACCGGCTAAAAATACTTTTCCGGCGAGGCGGACGTTGTCATCAAGCTGAACTTTGGTACCGACGGCCAGGGTGTTCTGCCAGCCGATGTCCACATTATCGCCGATGATCAGCTGAGGTCGTTGTGCCCCCCATACTCTGCCGCAATATGTTGATACTCCTGAGAGACGACATTGCTCCCCGAGGCTGATATTGAGCTGGCCGAGTATTTGTGGCATGCCGCAATCTAGCTGAAGGCTTTTAGGGCGATGAGCAAGCTGGGAAACAAAGAGCGGGGTGAAATAGCATTTTTGCAATATGCAATGAATCATGTTCTTTGTTGCAAGGTGCAGATGATAGAGCAGTGAATGCAGCAGAGGAATACAGGGCAGGTAGCTCCCCCTGACTCTCTGTAGCAGTTGTTTGATAGAGATAATTTGGGCTGGGCTGAGATGCTGTTTAACTAAGGTTCGCATGTTTATCCTCCGGTATCAGTGTTAGCCGATCAAGTGCCAGAATCAGGCCAATGAGAATATAAAGGGGCCAGTTTGTGCCTTGGGTTAAAAAGGTCCCACTGACACAGAATGACACCATGCCAAGCCATAGCCCCTGGGCCAGCGGCTTCATTTCATGGTTGTTCAATCTTTTCAGTAGCCGGTAGCTCACTTTGAGGGCTCCGATAAGCATAAGCAGAAACAATACCAACCCGGCAAACCCGGTTTCTGCGATGATCTGCATCCAGGTACTGTGGACGGCGTGGTTTTTTCCGTCCCAGTGTGGTGAGTAGAAATAATAGTTATATAAGAAGTTATCGAGTCCGACGCCGGTGAACGGGTTGGCGACTGCCATATTGAAGGCTGCCTGCCAGGCGTATATGCGCCCCATAGCGGATTCATCAATCCCTTCTTCTGCCGCTCCGCCGGAGGAGCGATCACTGATCCCGGCCAGGGCGATCAGTGCGAGCAGGCCGATACTGCTGAAGATGACCGGTACAATAACGGAGCGGCTTTTCAATAATGTCAGTGCAAATATCCCGCTTGCGATTCCTAACAGCCCGCCCCGGCTTTGGGTTGCCAATATACTCATCAATAGGACAATTAGCGTGATGATGGTAAGGCCTCGTTGCCACTTGTTGCCATGAAAGCTATAGGCTAGGGCAAAAGAAACAGGAAACAAAAGCACCAGGGCCAGGTCATTGGGATCGCCCAGTACAGAGCCAATGTCTCGTCCAATGGTGA
>NZ_JAKRFQ010000137.1 GCF_022347985.1 Photobacterium sp. OFAV2-7 | reverse complement strand
AAAACCTACGTGGCCACCGTATGGACTGAGATGGTAGTCGATATTCTCGGGCAGGGACTGGGTCGGAATAACGGCCGAGGTCATGAACGGATCATCGGCGGCATGGATGATCCGCAGCGGTGTCTGTATGTCCTGAAGCTTGTTGATGCCGCTACAGCGGCGGTAGTAATCGGCTGCATCTTCGAATCCGTGCAGTGGTGCGGTGACCTGTTCGTCAAATTGCCACAGCGAGCGGATTTCTTCTACCTGGCTGGCTGTAATCGGCATCTTGCCCGGCAGGGCAGCAATTTTACGGCTGAGGTTTTTTTTCATCGAGCCCAGCAGGTATTGCTGGTAGACCCGGGAAAAGCCCTGTTGGATCCGCTCCGAGCAGGAGGCCAGATTCAACGGCGGAGAGATGACCTGCGCGGCTTTAAGCTCACACTTGCTCTGATGTTCTGCCAGATAGTTAACCAGCATATTGCCGCCCAGGGATACCCCGACGGCAAAAAGCGGCGTGTCAGGAAACTGTAGCCGCAGCCACCGGATAAAAAAGGCGGCATCCGTGGTTTCACCTGAGTGGTAGCCCCGTGCCTGGCGGTTAATCTCGCCGCTGCAACCGCGAAAGTGCATCATGACCCCAAGCCACCCCTGCTGGCTGGCGGCATGCAGCAGCCCGTTGGCATAGGGGCTGTGAAAGCTGCCTTCCAGGCCATGGAATAAAATCATGATGGGTTTGCTGGCCGGGTGCAGTGTTGCCGGGCCTGTCCATGCCAAGTCGAGAAAGTCGCCGTCAGGAGTTTCTATCCGTTGCTCTACCGGAGTAAATAGCGGCTTGCGGCGAATAAAGCGTGGCAGCAGTGTCTGTAAGTGGGCATTGCGTAACCCGTTAGCGGGCGCAAAGGGCATCATCGGCAACTCCTCTTCCCGGTTACAGGGGAAAGTCATTCATGGGATCTTTTTTTAACAGCTCTGCCAAGATAAGCAAGCCCTGTTCCAGTTTGCTATGGGTGAAGGGGGCGCTGATCGCGAGCCTGACCGCCGGTGGAATGGTCGCACCCGGCGGGGTAAACATCTCGGCTGACTTTATGATCACGCCCTGTTGTTCGGCTGCCGAGACAAAGTCACTGAGCCGCCAGTAGTCAGGCAGTGTAAGCCAGACATGAAAACTGTCCCGGGTATGCTGAATAGCAAATTCCCCCAGGTGCTGCTCCACCAATTGCTGGCGCTGGTTGATATCGTGGTGGATATCTTGCAGCACCCGGTCAGCATCCCCTTTGTGGATGAGTTCGCAGGCCAGCCCGGTGAGCAGGGGGCTGATCATCAGGCTGTGGTTGTGTAGTGCGGTGTTGAGCCGCTGTTGCAGATTGAGCGGCACCTGGATATATCCCAAACGTAGCCCCGGTGCGAGGCATTTTGACAACCCGCCGACATGGATGACCTGTTCCGGATCGAGGTTGACCATCGGGGCCGGGCGTTGTTGCGGCAGCAGGCCGTTAACATCGTCTTCAACCAGCAACAGCTGGTACTGGCGGCAGATAGCGAGGATGTCATGGCGACGCTGCTCGCTCATGGTGGCAGTTGTCGGGTTTTGCAGAGTTGGCGTGCAATAGAGCATTCTTGGCTGGTATTGACGGCAGGCTGCTTCGAGACTGGCAGGAATGATCCCCTCATGATCAAGGGCAACAGGCTTGACGCTGACTTGCTGCTGCCGGGCGAGGCTCAGAAAACCGGGATAGGTCACCTGCTCGACCAAGACGGTATCTCCCTGGCGGCAGAATGCAGACAGGATCAGTTGGGCGGCATGCTGGCCCCCCGAGGTGAAATGCATACGCTCGGGGTCGATATTCAGGCCTTTAGTTTGCAGCCAGCGAGCAACGACGTTGCGATGGGCGTCCAGCCCCTGCGGATCGTGATACAGCATCATCTGATTGAGCTGGTCAGGGTGGCGAGACAGGTTTTCCATGGCTTGTTTCAGCATCCCGGCACGGTCAATACAGGGGGGAATATTGTGGCCGAGGTTGCAGGCCTCTTCTTCCTGAGCGGAGTAGCTATAGACCCAGCTCGGTGCATCCTGTTGGCAGACAAATGTACCGGCTCCCACCCGTGCCTCTACCAGCTCTCGTCGTTCTGCCTCGGCATAGGCTCGGGTGACGGTGCCTACGGTAACCTTCAGCTGATCGGCGAGGGCGCGATGGGTCGGCAGCTTGTGCCCGGCAGGCAGTTCGCCTGATGTGATTTGCTGCTCGATGGCATCGGCGATCTGGCGATAGAGGGGCTCGGCCTTGTGATCGTTCGTCGAGGCTGTGAGTACAATATTCATGATTGTCATGGTGACAATAAACCTTTTGATCTCAATTAATCTCACTGTTAGGGTTCATTTTGAGCGTTTAGTTATATTTAAGCAACATTAACCGGTAATTGTATCGGTACAATTTTGGTGACAAGGGGTTCTAACCGTGTGGGAGTGGCAATTTATTATTTCTCTGGCTGCGTTTGCTGCCACGATGACCGGGACGCCGGGGCCGAACAATTTAATGGTCACAGCCTCCGGGGCTAATTTTGGGTATTGGCGGACTTTGCCCCATATGATGGGGATTGGACTGGGGCTGGTATCGATGATAGTCCTGGTGGCGGCAGGACTAGGGGTGGTATTTACCCGTTTTCCGGTATTGCATGAGCTGCTTCGCTGGTGCGGCAGTGCGTACCTGCTGTATCTGGCCTGGAAGATTGCCACTGCAGGATCAGCGGTCCGAACGGAACAGCCAGACAGCCGGCCAATGACATTTTGGGCGGCGGCGATGTTCCAGTACGTCAATCCGAAAGCCTGGATGATGTCCGTGACGGCGATCAGTACCTTCACGGTAGCCGGAGAGCTCTACTGGCAATCAGCGGCACTTGTTGCCGGGATATTTTTCCTGATCTGTTTTCCGAGTGTCTCTGTCTGGGCTGGTTTTGGGTCTTTGATTGGACGTTGGCTGCACAGCAGTAGAGCACGCCGGCTATTCAACGGTGTAATGGGCGCGCTGACAGCAGGCTGCGTGGTGATGATTTGGTAGCGTGTGCTATGACAGGTTCTGAAGATGAGGCAATATTGATGTGGCCCCGAGCTGTCGGAAGTAACGGGTAAGGTTAGTCGGTGTGATTGTCTTTGTACCAGTCTCTGTGATCGGTACTGAACTTGGGAGAGACCGATTAAGTTGCTCGATCAGCGCATGCTGCTGGCTTTTTTCCAATTCCAGTTCGAAAGTGAGTAACTGCTGGTAGCCCGCCTGGTCCAGCTGGGGTTTTAGCTGCTGGCGCATGGTGCGGTATTGGTGTAGTTGCTTGTCGCTGGCGACGAGGCTGGCTGTCAGCGCATGGATTTGCTGATCGGCCAGCTCAATATGCAGGGTATCCAGCCAATGCAGTAGCAGGGCAAGGTTCACATTGCCCTGATAGGTGTTTTGCAGTGTCAGGCAGGCTTGTTCGACGCCAGCCCGAGCATAATGGCTCAGGCTGAACTGCCAAAAATCCTCTGCCGAGAAAACAGCAGGCCGAGGCATTATATTAGCTATTGCCCTGGAACTGGGCTTCCATTGCTTCTAGCTCTTCCTGCAGCTCCATCCACTCCATCTCGATCTCTTCCAGTGACGACTTGGCATCTCCCTGACGCTTGAGCTGTTCGTTCAGGCGCACTTTGTTCTCGGCATCGTATATTGCCGGATCGGATAGCTCGGTTTCGGCCTGCTCGACTTCGGCAGCCAGCTTTTCCATTTGCTTGTCCAGCTTGTCGATTTTCTTGCGCAGTGGGGCCGTTTGTTTGCGGAACTCGGCTTCCAGGCGTTTTTGCTCCTTGCGCGAGGCTGCACTGTTATCCTTGGTGGTTTCTGGCTTGGCCGCCTGCTGTTCCCGGCGTTCACTGCGTTGCTGTTCGGTGAGCCACTTATGGTAATCATTCAGGTCACCGTCGAACGGCATGACCTGGCGGTCATGGACCAGATATAGATCATCGGTGGTGGCACGCAGCAGGTAGCGGTCGTGGCTGACGATGACCATGGCCCCTTCGTAAGACTGCAGGGCCAGTGTCAGTGCCTGACGCATATCCAAATCCAGGTGGTTGGTCGGTTCATCGAGCAGCAACAGGTTCGGGCGCTGCCATACAATCAGTGCAAGTACTAGGCGGGCTTTTTCGCCGCCCGAGAACGGGCCGACTTTATCGAGGGCTTTGTCGCCGACAAAACCGAAGCTACCGAGGTAGTCCCGAAGCTGCTGTTCGGTCGCCTGCGGGGCAATACGCGCCAGGTGCTGGACCGGTGTGTCATCAAGTCGCAAGGTCTCTAGCTGGTGCTGGGCAAAGTAGCCGATCTTGACGCCTTGCGAATAGGTCAAATCGCCGGCCTGGGCCGGGAGCTCGCCAGACAGCAGCTTGATTAAGGTTGATTTACCGGCACCGTTTCGGCCAAGCAGACCGATGCGGCTGCCTGGAACAAGGTTGAGGCGAATTTTTTCCAGGATTAGGTTATCACCGTAACCGGCCGCAACCTCATCCATCATCATGATCGGGTTGGGTAGGGCAGACGGTTCGCGAAACTCGAAGCTGAACGGGTTGTCAAACTGGGCCGGTAGCACTTTTTCCATTCGCTCCAATGCTTTGATGCGGCTCTGCGCTTGACGGGCCTTGCTGGCCTTGTAGCGGAAGCGGTCGATATACGACTGCATGTGGGCCATTTGCTTCTGCTGTTTTTGGTACATAGCCTGTTGCAGTACCAGCTTTTCCGCGCGCTGGTTTTCAAATGACGAATAGTTACCGGTGTAGCTGTTCAGGGTCTGATTTTCGATATGAATGATGCGGCCGACGACCGGATCGAGGAAGTCACGGTCATGGGAGATCAGTACCAGGGTACCGCGATAGTTCTGAAGCCATTTTTCCAGCCACATCACGGCGTCCAGATCCAGGTGGTTGGTTGGCTCATCGAGCAACAGCAGATCGGAGCGGCACAGTAGGGCCTGGGCAAGGTTCAGGCGCATCCGCCAGCCACCGGAGAACTGGGTCAGGTTCCATTGCATCTGTTCCTGGGAGAAACCCAGGCCATCAAGCAACTCGGCGGCTCGGGAATTGATACTGTACCCGCCGATGGTATCCAGCTTGCCGTGTAACTCGGCGACTTTGTTGCCGTTGTTGGCTTGTTCTGCCGCGGCCAAGTCTTGCTCTAGCTGGCGGTATTCGCGGTCTCCGTCGATCACATACTCAATCGCACTGCGCTCCAGTGCCGGGGTTTCCTGGGCAACCCAGGCCAGCTCCCAGTTGGCAGGAAACTGGCAGGTACCGGCATCGACGCTCAGTTCACCTTTAAGTAATGCAAATAAGGTAGATTTACCACAACCGTTTTTGCCGACCAGGCCGACTTTATCGCCGGGATGAATAGTGGCTGTGGCGTTCTCGAGAAGGGCTTTACCGCCTCGTAGTAGCTGAATGTCCGAAAAGGTAATCATCGACAGTGTCGGGGTAGCCCCGCTCCGCAAAAATAAAGTGCACGAAATGAGCGGCAGTCTATACCAAACGGCCTCTGACTGCTAACTCGATGATAATCGTCGGGCTATATTGAGAAAGATGCAGCTATGAATTGAGATTCAGATGATCCGCTGCCGGAACAATTATGTATGATGTGTATAGAAATCATGATAGACGTTGACCTGAAGGAATAGCCTGCAGGATGTTGTAAGGAATACTATGACCACACAAGGACGGCCAAAGGTATTGGTAATTTATGCCCACCCGGATCCGCAGGAGTCGGTGGCTAACAGCGAGATGCTCAAGGGAATAGAGGATCTCGAGCATGTGACGGTACATGATCTGTATGCGGCTTACCCCGATTTTTTCATCGACATTAATCATGAGCGGGCACTGATCCGCCAGCATGACATTATTGTTTTCCAGCATCCCCTCTATATGTATTCCTGCCCGGCGTTGCTCAAGGAGTGGATGGACGTGATATTGAGCAAGGGCTTCGCCCATGGCGATGGTATCGAAACCAAAGGCAAATACTGGCGTTCGGTGATCACCACCGGCGGTGCAGCGGAAGCCTATACCCCGGACGGATATAACCGCTGCAGCATCGCGGAGATCCTCAAACCCTTCGAGTTGTCAGCCGATTTATGCCAGATGACCTGGCTTGAGCCGCTGGTTCTTCACTGGGCGAGGCGGATCCCGGCCCGGGAGCTTGAGCAACATGTCCAACTCTATCGCCAATGGCTTACTGAACCGCTCTCTGGTGGCGAGGAGGCTGACTATGGCCAGTGATGTACTTTCTGTCAGTGTTGTCTTTCTGGCTGCTGCCGTTGTGGCAGTGCCGATCGCCCAGCGATTGGGGCTGGGCTCGATACTGGGCTATTTGCTGGCAGGTATCGCCATAGGTCCGTGGGGGCTGCGGCTGATTTCCGATGTCGATGCAATTTTGCATTTCTCCGAGTTTGGGGTCGTCCTGCTGCTGTTTCTTATCGGCCTCGAACTGAACCCCAAGAAGCTGTGGCAGATGCGTAAGCCGATCCTCGGGCTGGGAGGCAGCCAGGTCGTGGTGACCAGCATAGTGATTGCTGCCATTGTGATGGCTTGTCGACCATTCCTTCCCGAAATCAGCTGGCGTGATGCTGCTGTGGTCGGGATGGGGCTGGCGCTTTCTTCCACGGCCATTGCGCTGCGGGTAATTGAAGAGCAGAACCTCGACGGCAGCGAAACCGGGCAGTCGGGGTTTGCGGTATTGCTGTTTCAGGATATCGCGGTGATCCCGATGCTGGCTGTCCTGCCGGTGCTGGCAGGCGGCGGCGGGGGAAGCTGGCTTGACTTCGCCTGGATGATTGGTGGCATATTGGCGCTGCTGGTGGGCGGACACTTTCTGCTGCGTCCGCTGTTTCGCTGGGTGGTGCTAAGTGGTGTTCGCGAGCTGTTTAATGTGGCTGCCTTGCTATTGGTGATCGGTATTGCGCTTGGAATGCAGTCGCTGGGGCTCTCGATGGCGCTGGGTACCTTCTTAGCCGGGGTGTTACTGGCCGAGAGCGAGTATCGCCATGAGCTGGAAATTGCTATCGAGCCGTTCAAAGGGCTGTTGCTTGGGCTGTTTTTTATCTCGGTCGGTATGGCGGTTAATCTTGGGCTGCTGCTGGAGTACCCGTTACAAATTTTGCTGGCCGTTATCGCCCTGATCTGCGTCAAGGGACTGTTGCTCTATGGGCTGGCACGGGTGTTTGGGATTCGTGCCAAGTCACGTAGCCAGATGGCCGCTATTCTTAGCCAGGGCGGCGAGTTTGCCTTCGTTCTGTTTACGGCTGCATTGGGTGAAGGACTGCTCGGCAAAGAGTTGTCGGCATTCCTGCTGGTGGTGGTAAGTATTTCGATGATGACCACCCCATTGATCTTGTTGCTTCAGGACAAGTGGTTCATTAGGACATTCAAGGCCGAAGAAGAGGCATTGGAGAGTGATGTTATTGACCGTGAACCGCGGGTGATTATTACCGGTTTCGGACGCTTCGGTCAGGTAGTCGGCAGGCTGCTGTTTGCCAACAAAATCCGGGTAACGGTACTGGAGCGAGATCCGAGCCAGATCCAGTTCCTGCGCAAGTTCGGCTACAAGGTGTACTATGGTGATGCTACCCAGCTTGATTTGCTGCGCGCAGCCGGGGCCGATAAAGCCGAGGCGATAATCATCTGTACCGATGAGCCAGATGAGGTGATGGAGGTTGTCACTCTGTGCCAGCAGTATTTCCCCAATATCAAAGTGCTGGCACGGGCAAGAAGCCGGGTTGAGGCCCATCAGCTACTTAGCCATGGGGTCGAGTGTTTTTCCCGTGAAACTTTTGCCGGCGCCCTTGATTTAGGGCGCCAGGCCCTCATATCTCTGGGTATGCACCCGTACAAAGCCAAGCGGGCCGAGGCACATTTCCGTAAACTAGAGAT
>NZ_JAKRFQ010000136.1 GCF_022347985.1 Photobacterium sp. OFAV2-7 | reverse complement strand
GAATATTTACCATATCGCATTCGACTGTTGGCCCGGCATCAAAAATCGCCACATAACCACGGTTGGTAAATCCTTCTTTCTCTAGCAACCGAAGCGCCGGCCGAGTTTTTTCGTGAACCTGACCTATTACCTCCTGCGCCTCGTCACTAAGTAAACTGACATAAATCGGCAATTTAGGCATAAGATCGGCAATAAACCCTTTTTGCCCTACCCCGACCAAATAATCTGCATGGGTAAACTCAATGGAAAAGAAATGATCTCTTAGCCACTCCCAAAATGGAGAGTGCCCCTCTTCGTCTGATACACCACGCATTTCGGCAAACACGGTTTTAGAAAAACGCTGAGGGTGCTCACCCATCATCAGGAACCGACATTTAGATAACAGACGACCGTTGAGTCCCTCGCGCCACTGAGGACGTAAAAATAAGGTACATATTTCACTGCAACCTGTATAGTTATTACCGAAGGTTAACAGCTCGACGATATTATGCACTCCCAACTTGCGCGAGGAATGCACCACTTTGCTTATATGGTAACTATAAAAAGGGACATCGAGTCCTACCGTGGCCTCGATACCTGTGGTGCCAACAACTTCTCCGGTATCAGTGTCTTCGGCTACCATCAGGTAACCTTCAATCCCCGGTGAGCTCACCTCTTTGGAAAAACTCTCTAGTGAGTGTTCAATTTTGCCCCGGAGCAACTCTTCATTTACCGGAAGCGAAGTAAACCCATGGCCTGATTCTTCCGCGCAACGCATAAGCGCCGGAAAATCGGCCTCAGTAATCGGACGAATTACTAGCATCGAACATCCCTCCTGATGCATATAGTGGCCTCCTGGCCACTCGTTACAATAAGATCGCTAAGAAAATAGCTGGCAGCATGACTGCTGAAAAGAAGATCGAAAAAAATACCAGGAAAACATAACAAATCGGGCACAGAATAACTGTTATACCCCTTGCATATCTATAACAATTAAATCACTTTTGCGCATAAAATGAGCACACCCTGCTCTCTGTCTTCCTTTCTTTGCTCGAAAAAGCAAAATATCGCTTTGTTTGTGAGCTGTAGCCCATTTTTTACTGACAGTTGTATAAATAACACAACATTCTGTAAAGATTTAAAAGTCAATGCCGACATACTTTATTGGGAAGTCCGTAAATCCCCAAAATTATAATTATGAATGTAGAAGAGTCCGAGTCGCTATGAATAAATTACAGTTAAAAAGCAAACTATTGCTGCTAAGCATATTACCAGTTTTCATCATAATGAGCGTTGCGATTGGGATCATCGTGACACTTGAAAACAAAGCTGTAGAAGAAGAGGTTACTCTTTACAAAGAACGCCTTATCCTCGAACGAAAAAACCAGCTAAAAGATGCGACAACCATCGCCCAGCACGCTGTTGACGGAGTTCTTGCTGACAACACCAACCCTAGCATTGCACTAGAAAAAGTCCGTGCCCTGCTTACTCCTCTTCGATTTGCCAGTGACCGCTCTGGATACTTTTTCATTTATGATATGAAAGGCACCAACGTTGCGCATGCGACCTCTCCGTCCAACCACAACCAGAATCGACTGAACAACACCGATGTTAACGGTGTTGCCTACATCAAGGGGCTAATTAAAGCGGCTCAAAGTGGTGGCGGTTTTGTTGCCTATAGTTACCCGAAAAGTAGCGGTGGCCAGCCTCAACCAAAACTAAGCTACTCGACAACGGTCAATAACGGCCAGTGGTTCATTGGTACCGGCCTTTATATTGATGATATCGACGCCCAGGTCGATGCTTACCATACCCATGCTGCCGCTAGCATGGCTGAGAGATTTAAACTCGTATTGATCAGCTCGCTAGTGCTGGGTGCGCTGAGTGTAATTTGTATTCTGTACATTGCCAACCGCATGACTCGCCCGGTTCAGAATATGGCTAAAACACTCAACGAGATTGCCGATGGCGAAGGTGATTTGACTCGTCGCCTGGAAGTTCAGGGCCATGACGAAATTGCAGAGCTTGGCAATGCATTCAACCGTTTTGTGGCCAAGCTGCAGGGGATCATTACCCAAGTTTCTGATGTTACCGATAATGTTAGCGGTGCTGCCAACAATATCCATGATCAAACTATTCGCCTGACCCAGCAGCTTCAGGAGCATAACAACGAAACCGAACAAATCGTCACAGCGGTTACTGAAATGAGCTCGGCTGCAAGCGAAGTGGCAATGAATGCCAACGAAGTATCGAATGCCACCAGCAATGCCAGCGAAGATTCCCATGTTGCCCAGCAGCGTGTTGATACTTCTGTTGTATCCATCAGCGCCCTTGTCGACGAAGTAGATCAGGCTGCCCAGCACATCCATTCTTTGAACCAGCAATCACAAAAAATTGATAACGTTCTTAAAGTCATCGGTGAAATTGCCGAGCAGACTAACCTGCTGGCACTAAACGCGGCAATTGAGGCGGCACGCGCCGGTGAACAGGGACGAGGCTTTGCCGTTGTGGCAGACGAAGTTCGCGGACTGGCAAGCCGGACGCAATCAAGCACCCAGGAAATTAAAGAAATGCTTGATGAGTTGCACACCCTGGTTTCTCAGGCCGTCTCATCCATGACCCACAGCCAGTCAACTTGTAGCGAAGCGGTAGGTGCAGCAAACTCAATCACCGAAAGCTTGTCGTCGGTGACCGGTGCCGTTGAAGCCATCAATGACATGACCAGCCAGATTGCTACAGCAGCTACCGAGCAAAGCTCAGTGACCGACGAAATCAACCGCAATATGGTAGCCATTCAGGATATCGTTACCGATCTTATCCATTCAAGCAGCAGCTCAGAGCAAGTAGTCAGCGAGCTAAACCACGCCGGCACAGAGCTAAAACAGCTAGTCGGTCAGTTCAAGACAAGTTAACCCACCACCTCGGCTCTAGCATTACTTCAACAGCGGCTACCTTGAAAAAGGTAGCCGCTTTACGTTCCTGTTACTTTTACTTTTACTTTTACTGCGCAGTAAACCCAAACTTACCGTTATTGTTCTTCCACTGATCTTTGGCAGGAATAGGTTCGATCGTATCCCAGTGTTCGACGATCTTACCTTCATCAATACGGAACAAGTCATAGTAAGAAACATGTTCACCACCCAGGTTTCCTTCGCTGATGCTCAAGACAAAGTTGCCTTCTCCAAGCACCAGGTGGTTCTTGTCATACACCATCTTGATGCCTTGAGCTGCCATCTGCTCCAATGCCTGCCCCAAGCCACTCAGGCCATCCGCTATCACTGAGTTATGCTGCAGATAGTCTTGCTCACCACTATCAATAAAGCGTCCGAGTTGGGAATAATCACCTTTCATGAGAATTGTGCTGACAAAGTCTTCCACCAGCGCTTTATTTTGCTCGGTCTTCTCGAGATCCGTAACTTGTGTCTGGCCGTCAAGCTGTGTTCTGCCGCTAGGGTTAGGCGGTGTTTTCACGGCCAGGTTATCCCAGTGCTCAACAATCAGCCCCTCTTCAAACCTAAACACATCAAAACCGACTTTAGGGCCGAAGAAGTTATAGTCGGTATGTGTAAAGACATAATCACCGTCCTGGAAGGCTCGTTTAACATCAACCCTTGCGCTGCCTTTAGGAAGCGCCTGGAGTACAGCCCCAAACCCGGCCAGTCCATCTCCTACAGCAAGGTTATGCTGGGTGTAATTATCTGGATTCACATAGCTGATAGCTTGGTGATCCCCTGTTTCGATACTATTGAGCAGCGCAACAGCTTTGTCTTTATTTGAAAGTTTCATTTCCGCCTCTTCAGCTGAAATCTGACTGGTACAGGCACTACATAGGATGGCTGCGGTAGCCAGTACGGCAGATAGACCTTTTTTCATTTTGTTCACCTCTTGTTGGAATGAGGAAATAGTAATGAAAACAAGGAAGGGGCACATGGTCAGTACCCGCTGAAAAATGGTCAATATCGAACTTCTAAACTGGAACCAAGAACAGGTTCAATTTGAAATCACTTGGCAGAATACTGCTTCTGAAAACGGGAAGGTGTTAGCAACGTATGCTTTTTAAAGTACTTAACAAAATTACTGGCATCTTCAAAGCCCAGATCATAGGCCAGTTGTTGGGTTGGCAAACCATCTAGCACCAAACGTCGTTTTGCCTCCAGAATCGTGTAAGCATCAATAAGTTGCTTGGCTGTCTGGTTGGTTGCCAGTTTACATAGCTGATTAAGCGTCTTATAGGTGGTATGTATTTGCTCGGCGTAATACGTTGCATCACGGGTACGATGAAAGTTTTTCTCCAGCAATTCAATAAAGCGGGAAAACTTACTCAGCTGATCTTTGCTCAACCTGTCATGGCGGTTTTCAGGCATAGCGCGGCGTAGTATTAACGACAGTGAGGAAAACAGGAACATTGCAATGAGGGGATCCGCATTCTGATAACTCAGCTCTTTGACGATCTCTGCCAGAATACTTTGGCTGCTGCTCAGCACTTCAGAGTCCGGCGTAAATACTGGCTGATAAGCATGTTCGAGGTGGATGGGAGTAAACTCCGGCAGTCGCATATTAGCCAGCGCCTGATCAATAAAAGTCTGGGTAAACAACAACACTTTTCCTTTAGGCCTATGGCTAAAATCAAATGCATGAACCTGGTTCTTCTGAACCGAAATAAAAGCCCCGGATTGATAAGGATAGTTAACAAAATCAATCAAATGGCTCCCCTCTCCTTCTTCAATATGAATGAGAAGGTAGAAGTTAACTCGGTGTGGCAGGGTTGGCGTATGGTTAAGGCCATGAGTGCGCTGGTATATTTCTTCCAGATCAATGACCTCGATTTCTCGGTTTGCCGTTTTTGCGTGATTGAAGCCTACTTCAGGAATGTTCATACAACTCTTATTATCTTCTTTTTTGCTAGGAGCCTCTCCGAGCACTATCGCATACTCTATACCCAAACAACCATACCGGACACCTTTGTCATCAAAGTGTATATTACACGCTAAGCCCAACCACCAGATACAACGCAAGCGACAGTAAGGCCACAGCCAAGGTGTAAGGCAGCTGTGTCACGAAGTGTTTTTCTGGCAGGCAATCTGCAGCCGACGAAGCAACAATCACCGAATCGGAAATTGGCGAACTTTGATCGCCAAATACCGCACCTGAAACCATTGCTGCAATAGCCAAGGGAACAGCGACACCTGCACTTACCGCCAGCGACACCACAATGGGCGTCATTATGCTTACCGTCGCTCCCGAACTGCCTGTCGAAAATGAGATCAATATACAAAGAACAAAGATAGTAGCCGGAATAAACCCTGAAGGGATTTCTCCCGTGAACAAGCTGGCCAGATATTTTCCCGTTCCCAGCTCGCCAGATACCCTACTTAGGGAAAATGCCAAGGTTAGAACTATCACTGCTGGCAGCATATTTTTCATCCCTTGTATGCACCACTCAATATATTTATTAACAGCAACGTTATTGAGCCAGAAGTAGCCGCCTGAGCCAATAAGCGCAACAAACCCACTAAAGTAAACAGCCGAACTAATATCACCGGTGACATAAGCAATTATGCCAATTGACGTCAGTAAAATAATGACCGGGACCAACAGGTATAGTGCTTTTGCTGATGAGGAGCTAGCAGAAACAGAGTCCAAACTCTTATGATCCGTTTGGATATCAAGCGCTAAGCCTTCCCCTTTTTGTACTAGTGCCAGAATAGGCACCATCGCCAGGATCACAATCGTATAGAACTGATAAGGCAAGGCATTCAACACATAACTGAAAGGCGACTCAGCGAGTGTACCTTTTTCAACTTCGGTCGAAATTAAACCTGTGAGAAATACCCCTGCCCCACTAAAAGGAACCAACCAGGCCAAAGGCGCCCCCGTGCAATTAGCGACCAATGCCAGCCTTGTATTAGAGAGTTTGAATTTCTGAAACAGCGGCCTGCCGACAATCCCGACCAACATCATCGAACCGACGCCTTCCAGGCACATCAAAAAACCAAAGCCAAAGGTGGCTAGCTGCGCACTGACTTTTGACCTAATTATGCTTCGTTGTTGAGAGAGTTGGTGAATAAGCGCCTCAACCCCTCCCGACTGTTGCATCACATTGATAATTGCGCCAATGATCAAAATAAAGATCAGACTTTTCACTGAGCTCGGCGACGAAAAGGTATCGGCTATCACATTGAAACTATCAGCGATTCCGCTAATCACTGTTTGGGAAAGCAGAATTGAACCGGCCATAACTCCGGCAAAGATAGCAACATAGACTTGCCGGGTTGTAATCGCGAGCAAGATGGATAAGCACGGGGGTAACAGGGTTAGCCAGGAGTCCATAAAAAGACCTGTATTGGAGGGAAGCTTGTAAAAACACAAAGAGATAACCCGGAGGTTATCTCCTCATCAATGGAAAAAGGATCACTCCTCGAAGACAAACTTAGCGTCTTTTAACACCTCTTCTGGCTGTTTACAGACATAGTCAGGATAGAGCTCGCTGGTACGCAATGTCTGCTCGTTGAACGCGGCAAGCTTGCCAATGACATAAATCGCGTAGTTAATCCCCCAGCGCTCTTTGTCAGTTTCTGCGCCTTTCTTTGCGGTGACCTCATCACCGGCACTCTCTTTCATCGTCGTAATATATTCTGAAGAGAAGTGTTCATATTCAAAGGAATAATCCGGCCAATATTGTTTAAGTAGAGCCAGCATGTCATGTTGGCTAAGGGCATTGAAATCAACCTGAACGCACTTGTTCAGAGTACGCTCGTCAGTAACTGCCAGTGCAGCAAGATAACCAATGTCATCAATATCATGGGTATAGATTGGCAGTTCAAGCTCACCAAAAGTGGTGATCTTTCTGAAGACCCGCAGGTTCGGCAAAAAATAGTCAAAAATACCGCCGTTGTAGAATAGCGTCCAGCCAATGCCTGAGCTCATCAACAGGTCGTGAAAGCGCTTCTTGTTGTCAAACACCTCACCATCACCCATCTCAAGCGCTTGGGTATGGCAACCAAATTCCGTCGGCACAAACCGCCTCACGCCCGCTTTCAATGCAGCCTCCAGCCAGACTGGTTCGGATTGCTCAATGATGGATTTCGAGCCAGGAACGCTGGCAACAAGGGTATCAACGCCCTGAAGGATATCTGCCATTATGTCTGCATCATGCATATCGGCACAGAACGACACCGATGCGCCCAACTCTTCAAAAGCCTTCAGCTCGGTATCTTTTTGCATCTTACGGGTAATGATGGTGACATCATGCCCCAGCGAGAGTAAGCCTCGCGTCAATGGTGTTCCCACCTGTCCAGCGGCACCAATAACAGCAACGTGTTGTTTTTTCATATCAAGCTCCTTTCACTTCATAAGATGCAATATGTCAGGCTCAGTACTCAGCAACTCAATGTTATAGAGCAAGCCCGACTGTACCTGAGGAGGAGATTGTAAATATCCCCATATTGTATTTCATGGTCAGAGCGAGCCTTAAAATGGTAAATATCGAACCCGGCACTCTCTTTCTAATACGGTTCAACACGCTTTTCACCCGACTGACATATAAGCACCGCCAATAGCCTGCAGTGATACAGTATCCTTTTGATATGAAAGTTAAAACGAGCTGTTAATCTCCACTAAAAATACTGTTGCCTACACAGGCAACGCTGTTTATTCTCGGAGAAGGATTTCCCGATAACGACGATAATCAAAGGCAAAGTAATGAGCAGTTCTCACAGCTACCCAATTGGTACTCCAGGACAAAAGTGGAGTGATAAGGAAAAGGCCGCATGGCTTGAACAAGTTACAATCAAACGCTCTTACCAGGACGAAGTCGTTACAAAGCTAACCCCGCTAGGGGAGCGCTTTGACTTGCTCAAGTATGGCGCACTTTCTTATGATAGCGACAAATACCCTCTCTTTGCACTAAAGACCCGTAACTGGGATAGCAACAAGCCTACAGTCCTGATCACAGGCGGGGTTCATGGCTATGAAAC
>NZ_JAKRFQ010000135.1 GCF_022347985.1 Photobacterium sp. OFAV2-7 | reverse complement strand
AATATAGAGCTGGCGTTTGTCTAGCTCTGGAACACCCGTCGAATAGAGACCACGCACCTTGAAGTCATAAGCATTTAACGCCCCTTCACTGGTTGTGACCAGCAGGGTTATCCAGTCTCCGACTCCGACATTCATATTGTTGGCCAAATCGGCACCCAACATAACTTCGGGCTCAGCCGGATCATAGCGACTCGAAGTAACATCAGAGAGTGTTTTACCTTCCCTCATCGTTAGGAAAGGGCCTTTGAGGCTAAACTCACGATCATTCACCCCTGTTCCGGTGAAAATGGCGGACTTGCTGCCGTTAGACACCAGCCCGGTAAAATAGATCCTGGGCTGAACGGCACGTACAGTGTCGTGTTTCAGTAACGCGCTGATCAGAGTCTGCGAATGGTTCAGGCCGTTGCTGAGCGGCATCTCTTCGTCTTTTTCAAAATAGTCCGGCACACTTAAGGTAATGTGGCCGACATCGCGGGCAGTAGATTCCTGTAGTGATTGATAGGTATACAGGCCAAAGCCGCCAGCGGCTGTCATCGCAAAAACAGTGATTGCAATGATCATCACGGAAAGCAGGCTACGCCGACTATTTCGCTGCAGATTAAGCCACGCCAACTTAAAGTGATAAGGCATCACTTTGTCAGCCAACTTGCTAATCGTTAACTTACCCATCGCATTGCCTCCTGCTGGATATATCCGTCTAGTAACTCAATTCGACGATCACAGCGCACAGCCATACGGGGATCATGAGTTGCGATAAGAAACGTCGTTCCTATTTCATGGCCAAGATCTTTCATGATCTCAACCACAGCATTGGCTGTCTGGCTATCAAGGCTGGCGGTGGGTTCATCAGCGATCACCAGGCTCGGTTGATGCACCAATGCACGTGCAATGGCAACACGCTGCTGCTGACCGCCAGATAAATGATCAGGCCGATGGTGAAGCCACTTCCCCAGCCCGACTCGTTCAAGCATCTCAGTTGCTTTCTGTTGCTGCTCTTGTTTCGAACATCTATTGAGATGCAATGGGTAGGCGACGTTTTCCAGCGCTGTCATTACAGGAACAAGGTTGAACCGCTGAAAAACAAACCCGAGCTGGCTCCGGCGAAATCTCGCTGCATCAGCAGACGACTGCGGTGCCGGTTGCAAGGCTGACGTGTTTTCCCCGAACAACACTTCCCCCTGATAGTCTCTATCCAGTAAACCAAGGATATTGAGCAGGGTGCTTTTTCCCGAGCCCGAAGGCCCGCAGAGCGCCACCATCTCACCGTTATCAATCACTCCTGACACACCATTTAGTGCGCACACCTCTTGATTGCCCAACCAATATTGCTTACGTATTCCAGAGAACTGGATCATGTTTCCCCCCTCAGCCCTGATTGACCAAATCAATAGCTTTAAGCGTTTGCGGATGATTGGCGTCCTGCTGCTGCATTTGCGCAAGCCAGTTTCTCGCCTGTGGCATATCTTCAGCCCGAATTGCTGCCTGCACAGCAAAGCCATATATCCAGGCTGTCGCTGCAAAGGGTTCCTTTGCAAATTCCGGCTGCTCCAGCAAAGAAAGGTAAATGTCGTAACCACGCTCGAAGTAGTTAAACATGTCAGGTAGCAGAGTGAACGTTGAGGCCGAGATAGCCTGTGCCAGATAGTACTCATGAATACCAGAGATCACCCGCTGCTCGGCAAGAGAAAGCGGATAGGCATCAAGAATATCCAGCCCCTTATCAATCTTGGCTAGCCCCTGCTCGACATATTTCATCTTGTTCCAGGGCATCCAGGCATCACGACCTTTTAATGTTTCAGTGCCGCCTAAATAAACCATGGTCAACGGCTTTGGCCCTTCAGCCTCAATCAGGCTCTCAAGTTGCTGGTATACCATTTCGACTTTAGCTTCATCCCCTTCAGCAGCCTGATTGTATAAGTTGATAATGGCTTCGATTTCACTTGCCTGGACAAAGCTCGGTACCAATAACAAAGTGCTGACTAACACCAACCGTAACTTTTTGGCAATCATCTGAATCATGTGTCTCTCCATTTACCTTGATATTTGTCTCGATAGTAAACACGGGGACTAAACGGCGTGTATCAATGCGACAAATTGCAAAACCAGAGAGCGAAGCGAAGTAAAACGCGACCGAACTGTCACGCTATATAACGAAAGAAAAGCGGTATAAAGGACAAAGAAAAAGATTGGAGAAAGAAATGGTTAGATGTCGATAAGCGTTCAAAGCGGCAGAATAGCTGCCGCCTCGATACCCGAACTGTCACGAAGCCGTTGTTCCAGGGAGAGTTAGTCGACCGTTACCTGTTCAGCTGAAACGCGCGACTCAATCCCTTCTATCGCCTCAATAAGCGAAGGCGACAAGATGGCCTTCTTGTTAGTTTTGAAATTGAACATGACCACTTTCGCTGTCCCTGATGTCGTTACCGCCCCGAGCTTCTTGCTGACAATCTCATATTCCATAGTGAACCGATCTTCCTTAAGCTCAGAAACCCGGCTTCCAACATAAAGTGTGTCCGGGTACGTTACCGGCAATTTGTAGCGGCAGCTGGTTTCACCCAAAACCGGGCCGATACCTGTATGTTGTATCTTCTCCATCAAGGCGACCTCTCTGAAATAGTCAATACGAGCCGTTTCTAGGTAGCGGAAATAGACGACATTATTTACGTGGTTAAGTGCGTCCATTTCTCCCCAAGCCACCGGGATCTCAGTGATAACAGGGTATCCTTTCAGTAGGTCTTTCATGTGTGCTCCTTGCGTTATGGTGATGATGCCGTCCCGCCCGATACAACAACTATTCTATTCACTACAGTCCGGCCATAGAGCTTTTAATCTAACTTTGAATTAACAATATAGCAACACACAAACATACATCTTCTTGAGCCTATTGCCGTAATGAATCCTTGCCGACAACAAATCAATGAAAGCATGTCGTGTTTGTAGCACCAAAACGATGCCTTAGACAGCAGCCGCTTCCAACAGTTGGCGAACTTTTCTTCAGTTATGAAAGCTCAGTGTAAAATTCCGTCGTAAAATCTGCGGAGGCCTTATTTTATAAGGGCTAACACCTTGTTTTAGGGTATGCTTAGCCACCTTTTTTTATTGCCCGGCGGCTAAAACCGACGGGTTAAACATGAGCAATAGCGCTCATAGTTAAAGACACTGTTATATGCTTTACAACGACAATCTACCGGTACGGTTCCCGAAAGGAACGTTCGCGATGTGGACGGTATACAGTTTCACCGGCGCATCCATTTTTGCTTCCATCATCTTTTCGCTGCTTCTTTTCCTCTCCATAGACGAGGATCCTGTGATGCAACTGCTGTTTGGCGGCCTCGCGGTTATCTTCGAACTGGGAAAATTCTTTGCCTGGTATGAATTTGGAGAACGCCGCGCCCGCCGTAACTATACCGGCGCCTTCTCGGCTTTTGCCTTCTATGCCGTTCTTGCTGCTATTTCTATCGGCGGCTCGGTTGGTGGTATCAACAGTGCCACCAACAAGGCGCAAGGGCATGTCAATGTCCAGCAGAGCAAGATCAGCACCTACAACATGCAAATTGACGCGATTGAGAAACAAATCGAGCTCAACAATACTGCTGCCGAAAAATATATCCAGATGGAACGAATCGCAACGGGTGTCGCCCGGATCCAGAAAGAAAATGAGCAGCTTCGTAACCAGCAACAGGCCCTGGCATCAGAGCGAGACAGCCTGCCGGTAGTCAATCAGGGATCGGTCATAGGCCTTATCGACAGTTTGGCTAAGTCGCTCAATGTACAAACACAAACAGCACAATTAGGTTTGGTCATCTTCCTGTCTGTGCTATTGGATTTCTTCGCAGCTTTCTTTGTCGGATTAATTGGGGAAGAGCTTCGTTTCAGGAACCAATTCCGCCGCATCAACCCTATCACTATCGATGCGTTCGAATCGGCAGAGCCCAAAGAGCCTGAGCTGCTTACCAATACAATGGAAACCAGTAATGGAGCCGCGCCTACTGCAGTGCAGGAAGTCGAACCCGAACTGCCAAAGAGCCCTTATGAGAAAGCGATTGAAGCCTTGAGTTCTAACCAGGTTAACTGCACCAAGCGAGCTGTCACCCGGTTTCTTAAGATCAACAGCGAGGAAGTGGATGACATCTTCAAGCAACTACTCGAGGAAGGGATTGTGAGCAAAAAGCCCAATAACCATTACCAATGGCATGGTGTAACAGAAAGCTAAGGCCTTAACCTCAACCATCAAAGCCCGCTGTATTTGATACTGCGGGCTTTGTTATATATGAGCGTATTAAACAAGCTGTACTTTCTTGTACTGTGCATAGTTTAGGAAAGACAGCAGAGCAAAAAACACAGGATCACTCCAGCCAAATCCAACAAAAACGCCAGTAAAACACGCATACAAGGTAATCACGACACCTAGCAGGTTGGTAACCAACAAGCCCTTAAACAACTTTTTCGCCATTAAACCCTGCTCAATCTCACGAAGCAAAAAACTGATCGCTGCGATTCCACCCAGGAAAATACTATTATGCTGCGACAGAAAAAGTGCGTATTGATCATTGAGTTCAACGCCGTACATCGGCCACATCAAAGCGGGTACAAAAAACAAAGCCAGTGCAAAAACACCATAAATTGCAGCATGTACCGTCAGGAATGTTTTACTGTTCATCTCATTGTTCCTAAGACATTAGTGGTTAATCGGGCCTTTGTTAATCTGAGACAGAGGCTCGTTGATATCGAACACAATGCCTCTCACGTCGGTAATACCCATTTTCTGCAATCGCGCCGTATGCATCTCAAGGTAAGCCAAGGCAGTCTGCTCATCCTCGAATAAATAAACGCCTCCCCCTTGCTGAGTCTGGGCATTCTCGGTCCAGATTTTCCAAATCATTCCCGGCTCTTGATTAATCGATTCTGCCAACTCTTTCAGCAGTGCTGACATCTCCTCACCAAAAGGGCCCTGAAAATTAAAATCGACCTGTAGCAACTTACGCATAATTTAGTACTCCACTCTCTTCGGTATGTGCAATAATCATAATCAGCAAAAATTGAACAGGAAAGTTCAAAGTTTCCTCATTTACTGTGCAAAAAATTGACCAATGAGACTTAAAACCACCTTAGAACAATGGCTCACCTTGCATGAAATCAACCGCTCGGGGAGTATTCAGGCGGCTGCAACCCAGCTAAACAAGAGCCATACCACGCTGATCTACGCGATCAGAAAACTCGAAGAGCAACTGGATATTTCACTCGTTCAGGTAAAAGGACGACGAGCAGTACTGACTGACGATGGCCAGTCTTTACTTCGCAGAGCAACCTCCATGCTTGAACAGGCCCGTGATCTTGAACTAATCAGTAGCCAGCTATCCATGGGGGTAGAGTCTGAAATCACGGTATCAATCGATCATTTATGCTGTAGGGAATGGCTATATCAGCCCTTATCCGAATTTTTCGCACAAAACAAAAATACCTCTGTTCAAGTGATTGAAACGTCCCTTTCAGGTACCACCGACGCTGTAGCCTCAGAGAAATCCGACGTGGCTATTATCAATCTTCCAGTTATCAATTATCCGGCAGATGCCTTCGGTGTCGTTACTATGGTGCCCGTTGCAGCCAAAAAGCATCCACTGGCACAAAAGGACAATCTTTGTTTCGGTGACATGACTACCGAAACCCAAATCGTCATCAGAGATCTTGGCGTCGATCCGGAGCAGGAAAAGCAAAACGTTGGTTGGCTTAAATCCCAGCAGCGCATAACTGTAGATAATTTTGACCATGCCTGGCGCGCTGTTGTCAGCGGTTTGGGGTTTTGCCGTCTGCCTGAGCATATGGTCAACGAGATGAATTGTGATGATATCGTGAAGCTGTCAATTGAAGGAGCACAGCGCTACCAGGTACCGCTGCATATTACCCAGCCCAAAGGTGCCAAAACCGGACCGGCCGCACGCGATCTGTACGCTCTTCTGCTCACCCACGCTTCAAAGCGTCTTGACAGCTAATCGGGTTGGCTAATAATGCTATTTCCAAAAACACATTGGGCAGGAGGATTGCTATCCGCCTGCCCAACGCAACAGTTAATCTCAACTGCCATTACTTATCGGTGGCATCCAACACACCGCGACGGATCTGGTCCAGTTCAATAGACTCAAACAGTGCCTGGAAGTTACCTTCACCAAAGCCCTCATTCCCTTTACGCTGAATAATTTCAAAGAAGACAGGTCCTATCACGGTATCGGTGAATATTTGCAGCAAGATACCGGTCTCATCACCATCAATCAGAACCTTTAGCTCATTCAGCTTGGCCACATCTTCATGGTGACCGGGAACACGCTTGTTAATGCCCTCGTAATAGGTATCAGGCGTATCCATGAACCCCAGCCCGCCCTGCTTGAGCTTTTCGACTGTCGCCAGGATATTTTCGGTACTCAGGGCAATATGCTGAATGCCTTCACCATTGTATTGGTCCAGATACTCGGCAATCTGGGACTTGTCATCACTTGACTCATTAATTGGGATCCGGATTTTGCCACACGGTGCCGTCATTGCCCGCGAGAGCAAACCGGTCATTTTACCTTTGATATCGAAGTGGCGTATTTCACGGAAGTTGGCAATTTTTTCATAGAAACTTGCCCACAAATCCATATTACCGCGCTTGACGTTATGGGTAAGATGATCGATATATTCCAGCCCGGCGTCCAATGCCGCCATCCGTTCTTTGTAATCCGGATAGTAGTCAAAATCAATTTCGTATATATCATGCTCGCCATAGCGATCAACCAGGTAAATCAGGGATTCACCGATACCATAGATAGCAGGTATGTTCAGCTCCATCGGTCCCGCCTGAGGCGCACACGCCGTGGCCCCTTTCTCAACCGCATAAGCAAGTGCCTGAGTAGAGTCAGCCACGCGAAACGCCATGGCATTCACACTGGCACCGTGTATACCAGCGAAACCTGATGCCTGAGAATGAGCCTCACCATTAACAATAAAATTAATATCGCCCTGTCGGTACAGCCACACCGACTTGTGCTTATGCTTGGCGATCTCTGCAAACCCCATTAAACGAAAGAGGTTTTTCAAATTTGCGATACCCTCTGGGGTCGGCGCGGTATATTCCACAAATTCAAAGCCGTCCGTGCCCATTGGATTATCAATCATCTTGCTCATCCGTATTATCCTCACTGTATGTCTTCAGCTGCCGTGTTTCAGGAGATCCGGCGCTTACTAATAGGATTAGCATTTCTAACGAAATGATGAGACATTTTCCGGGCAAAAGATGTTACACAAATGTAAATCAATTTCGTAAACTCAGATTGACAATATGCAACTTAAGTCTTGAGCAAGGTAAAGAGTAAAAAGTTGCCAGCTAATATTGGTAACAAGATTATTTATATTTTTTGCAACCCAGCTAGCAGTTTCGAAAGCTTTACGCCATTCCTCAGCAACAACTACTAAGCTTTGTTAAAGAGGTGAAGGAATGAACGTTAATAAGAGAGACCAGCTAAAACTACCCAAAAGAGTTAGCCCTAAAATAAAGCTGTCGGCCTCAGCTGAAATATACTTACCCACTTTCCATTTTCTCAATAATGAATATCTCCATGCATTACGGCATGAAAAAGGTATTATCCGTGACGATGATATCGAGTTTCTTCACCAGTACCGAGTAGCCCTTCGCCGTTGCAGGACGCTAATCAGCTTGCTCAAGGCCTTGTTCGAGCCCCGCCAAAAAGCCATGCTCAACAATGAACTCAAAACCATGATGCAAAAGACCAATCTCCTGAGGGATCTCGATGTTTTTCTGTTCAAGATGGATGAATATTTTGTCTGCCTGGACCACTCTCATCATCAGGGGCTGATCCGGTTTATCGACGAGCTGCAAGACGAACGGCAAAAAGCTTTCAAGGAACTAAAGAAATGGCTGAAAACAGAAAACTATGAACAACAATGTACTCTCATTAAAGGCTTGCTGGCCGAAATGGAAA
>NZ_JAKRFQ010000134.1 GCF_022347985.1 Photobacterium sp. OFAV2-7 | reverse complement strand
CCGCCTGTATGAGCAAGACGACGTAACACTGGTATCTGGCCTGTTGGGTAGTTATCCCGGAGCCTTCTGGTATCTACAGGAGTCACAGCTTCCAGCACTTGCAGAGCAGATTAAAACAGTGAGTACAGAACAAGATTATCACGAACTACTCGGCAATTATGCTGTTCGCCGAACAAGTAAGGACTTCTGGTCTTTCAGTGACAAGCTGAATCAGATATATCGAGATAGTTATCCGATTGAGGCCGGGCTGCTGGACTATAATCGCCTGGAAAATCGATAACCGGAACACGCCCTAACAAAGCCTGCTTCGCGCAGGCTTTTTTCTTAATTGACATATACCAAGCTCAACCAGCTGTTTAATAATAATCCGCGTAGAGAGCTACCGGCTCAGGTGGCGTCTTTATCGGTTGCCAGCCTTCATTAAAGGTATATTTCACATACAGCTGAAAATGATTCGGCTCATAGAACTCCGAACGCTCCGCATCCATCAGCGCCCCGACATACCATTTTGAGCTTACCCGTTTTTCTGCCGCCAACCGAAGGGAATAACCAAAATCCCCACCTCTTTCTTTACTACCGTCAAACCCGTACGGCGCATCGAGTTCACTCCAGGAATGTGATACCGAGGCATAAGCAGAATAGGCCCAGGTATTTTGATAGCGGCCGTAGTAGCTGACCGGTAGCGAAAGCGAGAAATATGACTGGGGACTATAATATCCGCCATGCCCTACGGCAAACTCACCCAAGTTTTTATCATAACTCATGTAAAACGCACTGATACCGGCACTCAAACGCTTATCTTCCTCGGCGATTAGCTTGCGGTAGCCGCCCCCCATCAATGCAAAGCGGGTATTGTCTACGGTATTTTTTCCATCCAGGTAGTGGAACTGCGCACTCGACCAATAACCATACGGTCCGCCGTCATCCCATGACAGGCCAAGGTTGATACCCGTTTTTAACACCCCTCCCCACTCCTGCTCAGTTGGCGTCGTCGGGGGTACGGCCGCTTTTATGCCCGAATAAGACACGGTTGTACTGGTTTCAGGGCGGCGTGACAAAGCAGCCCGAAAAGTAAACTGGTCGATGTCAAATACCTTCTCGACCCCACCAACTACGCCGGTATTGAGGAAACTCAGAGGCGTAGTTCCGATATCGATCCGCCAGTCTTTGGCTTCCCAACCAATCCCGATGGCTGCGCCGCTCTGCTTATCGTCAAAACTAACATCACTATCAAAAAAGGTTTGATCACCAGAATCTATCTCAACATAATCAACCTTAACGACCAAATGGCCATCATACTCAGAGAAGGGGATCTTGGCCTCCAAGGGCACATTGAGCTCATGATTCTCACCTTCGCGAAAGCCATAGTCGATCCCGAGCTTGATATAACCATCCTCCCTGGCTCTCAAGGTATCAATATCTGCCTTCACCCTACGCGTCAGCCAGTAGTCATCGGCTTCAAGATACATAGTTTCTAGTGTAAGCTCATGCTCATCCTTTTTGACAGGATGTTTCGCCTGCCTGTCGGCCAACAAAGTCTGGTACGCCAGCTTTTCGGCAGTTTCCCATTGCTGTTTTTCCATCGCAATGTTCAACGATTCCCACTTATCAATGACCGTCCCATCATTGCGTTCACTAAGCTTGGCCAGAATCAGAGTCGCATCCTGACTATTATCGGTCTCGTAAAGTACCTCAGCCAATTTAAGTTGCTGTGAATAAGAAAGAAGAGGCTGGCGCTGGATCAAGCGCTGCGTAACAAAGCTAAAGGTTTTTTCATCAGCCAGTTTATGACTGGTCCGAACAAGACGAAGTGCTATCTCATCTTGGCTGGCCACTTCAGAGTTAAGTAAAAACTGAAACGTCTGGTGTGCTTTATTGATGTTTCCTACGGCGTAATCGGCTTTGGCGCCGTATAATTCGTAGTTGGCCACAGTCTGATAGTATTTCGCCCTTAACTCTTGGTTAAATTTCCGGTCTTGTGCAGCTATGCGCCAGCTATCGAAGAGAAACCTGTCATCCAGGTCTACCACGGCTTCTCCGTAACGAATGAACATATTGTTATTCAAGGTTGAAAGCTCAGGGGCACCCAGAATTAAGCGAGCCTTGCCAAGGTCCCCCATTCGTATCCAGGCAAACGCCAGAGTTAACCGACTCTCTACCCGCTTGGGGCGAGGATAACTCTGCAGCAAGCTGGTCGCCTTGTCAGGATCTTGCTCATAAAGGGCAGTAGCCCGAGCAATCACTTGTTTGAGTCTCAGCCTTTCCAGAGTCAGCTGCATACTGACTGTTCGATTTTCGTCAGGTATAGACGAAACCGTAGCAATTGCGGCATCAAGCCGATCTTGCTGGGATAAATACAGGCCATAGGCATATACCATTTCCGGTTCAGGAGTGCTCGCAGCCCAGTTCGCCATCAGGCGATCAGCCTGCACTTGCTGATGATGCCCTACCAGCAAATCAGCCACTTCTTTTCTTAACCAGGGATCGCTCGGGTTAACTTCCACCAGCATATCGAGCGTTTGCTGTACTAGGTGCAGGCTTTTTTCGCTACTCGTATAGGCTTCAAGCCGCAAAGCCAATTGCTCTATCGTAAGCGCATTAATTTCCTTGCGTACCAGGGCTTGCTGCTCTGGGGTAAACGAACTCACTTGTTGTAATGCAATTTCGGGTTGCTGCTGAATCACATAGGTATCCAATAATCCTCTGAGTGCTGCAGCATTCAAGGGATCCTTTTGCTTTGCCTTCCGAAAACCGGCACTTGCCGCTAAATAGTCTCCCTCGGCAAGAGAAAGATTTGCCAGGCGGGTATAACTTTGTGGGTTGTCTGGCAAGAGGATCTGCGCTTTTGAATAGCATTCCCTACCTTGTTGAGTATCCCCCTCTTCAACCAACTGATCGCCACGATCAATATAGGTCCAGTACTGGGCCGTTCGAACAAGAGATTGGTATTTTGTGGCGTTATCAGGGTCATCATCAAAATATGCGGCCCGTTTGAAATACAACAATGCCTGCTCAGATTCCCCTATACGCAGATAATACTTCCCCATAGCCTCTAGTAACTGAGGATCATTTGGCCGGGTCGACATTGCATAGCTAAGTTGCTCGTAAGCTTCAGGAAGGGTGGAGGGGTCCTCCGTTTTCACCAAAGTGATTCCCTTTAGCTTGGCAAGATAGGTCGGATCTTTTAGCCATTCTTGCTCCTGTCTCCAGCGGGACTGAGCAGCAATATTTGCCTGTTGAATAGCAAAGTTGTAGGGGAAATAGCTGGCAAGAGTCGCATGCTGCTGAGCCCAGACTTCATCAACAGGCAGATCTGCAAGTGCCCTTAGCCATGTATCCGCGGCCTGTTCCCCGACATGTGGGTTTGCTGCCAACCTCTTAACAGTTGCCAGCATCCAGGGATTAGCAGAATCCCGCTTTCTGAGATGATTGGCAAGCCTGAGCTGTAAAACCGGTACATCCGGGTATCGGTAATTCATCTCCTCCAGCTGATCTTTGACCCGTTCCCAGTTGTTATCATCTTCACCAAGCAAGGAAAGATAATCTAGTCGAAGTTGATATGTTGGCATCCCATGCGGAAACAGAGCATCGTAACCGGAAATGGCTTCTTCTGTACGCCCCAGTTTTTCCAGCAACTGAAGTCGTTTGTACTCATTCCGCTTATGGGTATAAATGGATAAATATGACTCAAGTAACAACACCGAACTCGTTCCGGAATATTGCACTCGCAACAGGTTCAATATCAACTCAGCCTGCTTGATCTCATTCTTTCGCGCACTAAGGCGCGCACGTGCTGCTTGTCCTTGTATATCATTAGGTGAAACGGCCATGAGTCTCTCGAGAGCACTCTGGACAATGTCATCACGATTCATCAATTCTGCGGTAACAATCTGGCCATGAAGCCAATCTACTGAATCTATCGCCTGATGCTGGGGAACCTGGTGCAATAACGACGGCGACAGATTATAGACCTGCTCACGTTGCTCTGAACTCAGTGCCCAGGAAGAACCGGCGACAATGAGCCAACAGAGAGACAGACTTACTTTCGCTATCATGCGCACCGAAATCACTGACATTGCGTATCCCAAAAGGTAACCAAGCTGCCATCGCGTTCGAAGCGGTATAGGTTTTCAAACCATCCCTCACCAAAAAGCGCCAGAACGTTATCGTAGTAGTAATCTTTCTGCTCGCTAAGCAGCGTCTCCTTCACCGTCTGATACTGACTACTCGCAAGTTCACGTTCGCCAGATGCCACCAGCAACGGCAACATAGAAGCTGAAAAACCAGCCGACCCCTTGCCCCGATAAGATCCGTTACTCGTATCTACCGTTTGCGGCGGTAACCCTTTTCGTGTATTTGCCGAGACCATAGGCTTCATAACCTCGACAACCTGAGGCTTAAACGGATCATCATCGGCTAGCATACCTGCCCATAAATAAGTACGAATTGCGTTATAGCTCCCCTCCCCTTTAGTTTTTTTGTCTCGCGTATAGCCTTTATCTGAGTAAACAATCCAGTCAGGGCTAAAGCCTTTTGGCATCGATTCAACGATAAGCCGTTCACTTCCCTTTCTGAGTGACGACCAGTCTTGATGAGGAAAAGATGTCGCCATTTTTTCTATCAGTTGAATAGGCACATAGCTGGGGTTGAGGCGGTAAGTGCGGTCATCAATAACAAAACCTTTTGGAGCCGGGAGCAAGAAACGCTCACCTTGTTTCAGCATGACGGTCTCCTCGTGCAAGATCCTGCTGGCAAGGAAATAAGCGACACTCTGATAGTAATAGTTGCCCCACAACCGGCCTGCTTCATACAGGGTATAAGCTATCCACAAATCTGAATCCGCAGCTGAATTAGTATCAAGCACAGTAAAGGTCCCCTGTGCATCCTTTCCCCACAACCAGGAAGGAAGTTGAGCCGTCAAATCCCCCTTGGCCAAGTGTGTTTGCGTCCACCTGAAAAGTAACTCAAAGGTCTCAGGATCATTGGCAATCAACGAAAAAAACAATGCGTAGGATTGCCCTTCAGAAGTGGTGATCTGCCTCGGGTCTGATGCATCAAGCACACGGCCATCAGCAAGAATGTAGGTATTCTTGAACGTATCCCAGCGTTGCCAATTACATTGCTTGGCAACTACCTGAGTGCTGACCATAACGCAAATTAGCAGTGCAATTAGCTGTTTCATTGCTTACCTCCGTCAGCCAGTCTGTCGGCAGAAATTCGTCGCAATACACGCCAGAAGATTATGGTGAGCGAGACAATTAGGAATACAACGCACAGGGCAAGCAATACCGGATGGGAAGAGAAGTGGTACCAAACCAGATCCATTACAGGTAGCTGTCCCAGATAAAAACTCTTTCCGACCTCGAAACTCGCCACTTGCCCTTCCTGTATAGTGACAACCGAACCAAACATATGATCTAACTTGCCACTGTCATTCAGCGCATCACCAATTAGGGCAAAATCATTTGGTTGCGATGCCACTAGCGAGATAAGGCTACGCGTCTTGGTTAATGGTGACTCCATTGCAACCATGCTTGCAAATGCGCCTCGAGCTGTCACATCAACAGTCCCTAACACATTTGAATCATCGGGCTTGCTCTGCAACCAGCTCGCCCAACCCAGCTTGTTATTACTCGCGGGTAAGGCTAGTTTCCTGGTCATTTCCCCCAAAATCAGGTTGGCGCCTTCTTGAGAAACGTCATTGTCAGCCAGGGGCGATAGTCGCCCAATAGTCAGAATATCTTTGTCAATCAACTGTTCAGGATCCCAACGATCCAACATGGCTACCTTTATTGCCGGATACCCTGTTTTGGCTCCTATCGCCCCCATCGTATCGAGCATCAGCGCTACTTCAGGTGCTGGCGGATTTTGCTTCAAGACCACGACGGTTTCCGATAAGTCAGCCATTCTGGAATATGGAAACCCTGATTTTGCAAATGCTCGTAAATTGGGCATTTTTATGTAATGTGGAAAATCTGAGAAATCCAGCGTGGAGTCCGAGTCCATCACTGCGTAGTAACGGCTGGGTTGTGCCGACTGACAGTTTCCATCCGCTCCTGATATGAAGCTAAACTCAAACTGCATTGTATTACTGCTATCAATACGAAAAGCCGGGATACGAGAAGTGGAATTCGCACTGATTAGCGTATCGTCCAGTAACGGTATTCTGATCGGATTACTTGCGGCATGTTTGCCCGTGTCCGATAGATTGAACGCTTCGACAAACTGCCCGTTTACCGAAAAACTCATTCGCGATTCAGCACCCCCTAACGGCGGGGAATAACGGTAGGCCAACTCAAGCGGTATGCCTCTCGACTGCCAGGCAAACAGATCCGGTGGTAAGTGGAATTCCACATTAATAGGTGCACCACTCCGTCCTTCACGCTGTAGCTGATAAGGCCCCTCAACCAGCTCGGCAAAACTCACCGGCTTGTCTGTTCTCACCCAGTTTGGCGCATCATAGGGCTTGCGAGGCTTTAGCTCAGTAACATTATTGATTCGAGCTATAGGGCCAGAGAGCAAGCTGTCTCCAAGAACCAAACCACGTACAGCCGTATTCAAGTCAAGGCTGTCACGCCCCAGTACAAGCAATAACTTCCGATAGCGGTTGGTGGGATGTGTAATAAGTTGAAGCACAGGGCCGTTCACTTCTGGCAGGTCTTTGATAAATGAAGGGCGGTGCTGATTCGTTGCAAAGACTATCGCATTTTGTTGCTGAGGAAGGTCATCAAAGTAGACAGGAAAATTGACACCACGCCAGCTGGCCAGAGAGCCAAAGTAAGAAGCCATCACCCCTGCGGCGGTTAAGCCGTCAATGTCACGTTGAGGTGGAAAAACAAAAGGAAGCGTTAAATGCGAAAAGTCTCTTTGATCAAAAAATGGCGCTGGTAACAAAGCGAGATCCGTTGCCAAGACAACATTGTGGACTTGCAACTTGATGGTGCCTGCCTTACTGATTTCTGCCCATATACTCGGGCTATTCGGATCACGACAAGAACTGTTGATTGATCCTATAAGCTCAAAGCGTAACTGGTTAAAGTTACTAATAAACCTGGGATTTAACGGTATCGAGGCAGACACCCGTTGTCCCTGGTCACCCTCATTAATGGGAACTACCCCCATCAGCTCTTCATTCAAAAAGATTTTTAAATGGGAAACAGCGGACTGCAACGCCGGAGAGGGAATAAAACTAAACTCTAACACCGCCTTCGAGACGATTTCATCCAGCCGTGAACCAAAGCTTAGATAAGCAGTACTTTCGCTTCCGGACATATTGATTGAACCATTAATACCCAGTTGCGAAAAGCTAATATCCTTATTATTGATATCCGCAACAGGCTCAGACGACTGTACTAAAGTCGTAAAACAGAAGAGCTGTAAACCAACGAGGAGTGTTATTATTTTGATGGTTAGTCGCTTCATTTATCATCCCTCAACTGCACAAACCTTGGCCTAAATGACGACAGATAACTAAGTAAAGCCCCAATAAATGACTTAAAAGAGAGGTAGGTTCTATTTATGATCGACGGGCTATTTTCCAACAGCTTTTCATAACCTTTCACGCCTACCATCAGTACACTTTTGAAACTATTCATTGGTCTATCTGGTTGATATTGCTTTTTCCAAATCAGCCAGTTATCAGCACGGGCAAACGTGCACTGAACGAAATCTATTTCTCGTTTAGTTGTGAGAGGACTGAGCTTGAGGCCGACGCATTCTTCGTCTCGATAGATGACCATGCACTTAAACGTTATTTCCTCTGATGAACGGTGCAAGGTCACTTCTATTTCAGGCTGTCCGTCAAAAACTGAATTGTCCGCGGTTTTGACCCGTAGTCCTCCCAGGGAGAAATCGATCAAAGTCGCCGGAAACATATGGCCACTTTGGAGGCGAACCATTGCGGGAATTTCGACATCAATACGATGATTCCTCCGAACCTGCTTCTCTTCGGCCGCCACAGCAATAGCGCCTCCCAGAATAAACAAGTTATACAAGGTCCAGATG
>NZ_JAKRFQ010000133.1 GCF_022347985.1 Photobacterium sp. OFAV2-7 | reverse complement strand
CGACGATGCCAGAAAACGCACGGCGTAAATGGGCTGCCAGATGCTCAGGACGCTGGTTCATGTGCAGATCGAGGCTTGCCATCGACTCATGGGTCGGCTCGAACGGCAGCTGGAACTCCGGCGGGATCTTGAGCGACCAGTTATAACTGTAGGCATCACCAGTTGCCAGACGCTGCTCTTTGATCAGCGGCATTGCGGCCTTCATTACCCGGGCAACCTTTGCCGGATCATCAATGATGATTTCGTAATGCTTGGTCGCGGCTTCGCCAAGGGTGTCCTTGATGAAGCTATCAAGGGTGCGGAAGTACGGTTCGCTCTCTTTTGGACCGGTCAGTACCAGCGGCATCGGCTGGCTGGCATTTTCTGGGTGCATCAGGATCCCCAGGATATAGAGCAGCTCCTCGGCAGTACCTGCGCCGCCCGGGAAGATGACAATACCGTGGCCGGCCCGGACGAAGGCCTCCAGACGTTTTTCGATATCTGGCAGGATCACCAGTTCGTTTACAATCGGGTTCGGCGGCTCGGCGGCAATGATTGACGGCTCGGTCAGGCCAATAAAGCGGCTTTGAGAATAGCGCTGCTTGGCGTGACCGATAGCGGCCCCTTTCATCGGTCCTTCCATGGCTCCCGGGCCACAGCCGGTACAGATGTTGAGCTCGCGCAGCCCCAGTTCATGGCCGACTTCGCGGGTGTATTGATACTCTACCGGATTGATCGAGTGTCCGCCCCAGCAGACGACGATATTAGGATCTTCACCGGAGCGGACGGTCTGGGCATTGCGCAGTACACTGAAGACAAAGTTGGTGATGTGTGGTGCGCTGGTCAGGTTGATGTCATTGCGTTGTTTGACGTGCATATTGACGTAGACGATATCCCGCAGTACCGCGAACATATGTTCCTGAATACCGCGAATGATCCGGCCGTCGACAAAGGCATGCTCGGGCGGGTTCATCAGTTCGAGTTTGATCCCGCGCTCCCTACGCATGACGTTGACATCAAAGCTTTTGTGCTTCTCCAGAAGCTCCTTCGAGTTGTCGGTATGGCTACCTGAGTTGAGTACGGCCAGCGAACAGTTGCGATACAAGCGGTACAGCTCACTGGATGCCGTTGCCTTCAGGCGGTCTACTTCCAGCTGTGAGAGTAGATCCATGGCACCGACGGGACTGATATGAGTAATCATGGTTACCTCCCTGGTCACGATGAAACGGCTTTACTCACGCTGTTCTAATTATTTTGGAAGAGTAAGTAAGCAGAGCCGGAGAGAGAAAATCTCAGAGGTGTTTTTAAGGCACTCACATTGTTGCGTATGTTCCTTAAAAATCAGTCTGTTATTTCACCATACACAGGGATGCTCGATTTGACCAGAAATTGATGTGACAGATGTTGGTTGGATGTAAGTTTTTAGTTATAAAGGGCTAGGAGATCCATAGCATGCGGTTACGGCCGGTACTTTTGGCACTGAACAGCGCCTTGTCGGTCCGTTCGATAATGTCAGTCGGGGTGTCATTGCCGTCGAACAGGGTGGCACCGATGGAGACGCTGATAGAGACATTTTGATCCCGGAAACGGAATGGTAGCTGGGCAATGGTCTCGCGGATTTTGCTGAGACACTTGTTACGCTCTTCCTCGTTGGTATCAGGGAGAATGATCATAAACTCGTCGTCACCGAAGCGGGCGATAAAGTCGGTATCTGTCAGCGTCTGGCGAATGGTTCGGGCAATGATCTTCAGGACTTTATCACCGGCAAGATGGCCGTAGCTATCATTGATCTCTTTAAAGTGGTCAATGTCGATCATCGCCACACAGACCGGGTGCTGATAGCGTAGCCAGCGACGGTACTCATGCTCAAGGCGATCGTTCAGGGCGGCGCGATTGTAAACCCGGGTAAGGTTATCAAGGAACATCTTCCGTTCCTGATCATTGAGCCGGCGACGGAAGTCCTGAGTCTGCTCGAAGAGGTTATTGATTTTGTTTTCGTTAAAGCCCAGCTGCTCGATCAGTGCTCTCTCGCGTTTCTCGAGGGCCTTGTTGCGCTCGGCCAATACTAGCAGTTCCTTGGTAAGATCGGTCAGCGTCGGCCGCCAGTGCTCCAGGTTCTTCTGCTCGCTGAGTCCCTGGCGAATCGAGGTAGCTAAATCGGCCAGCTCGGAGGTCATTTCGCTGCGGTGCTCGTAGATTGCCTCGCTTTGGCCGACACTCTGGTTGGTGGTTTTTTGCAGCGTTGCCAGGTCGCTGTTTACACCGTCGAGAAACTGCTGGGATGAACGACGTTCCTGGCGTGTTCCGTCAAGGACCAGGCGCAAGACTTCCAGAGACAGTTCAATCAGGTTTTGTGGCGTTGCACCGATCAGAAGCTGGTTGCGAATACTCAACAGCTTGTCACCGGCCTCGCCATCAAAGTCGAGCTCGGTGATCAGACGCTGTAGCTCGCTGGTCAGTTGCAACAGCAGATCATGATCCAAACTGTCTTTCATCACCATGGCTTCACTGGACACGGCCATGAGCTTGAGCGCGCGCTCGTACAGCTCCAAAATACGGATGACCTGCTTGTGGGTCTGGGCCAGTGTCTCAGATGGCTGGCCGAGCAAGTTACGCAGTTCCCTTTTTAGCTGGGCAGGCAAGCCGTGCACACGTTTCAGGGTTTCGCCGCTTTGCCCAATCTGTTGTTCGAGTCGCTGGGTTTCTTTTTCGGTAAAGTTGGCCTGGCGAGTGACAAGGCGCTCAATAATCGCTAAGCGGGGAATAAGTTTGCTGACATCCTTGTGTTGTTCCAGCTCGGAACGCAACTCGGCAAGCTTGTGGTCGAGCTCGCTATCGAGCCCGCGACAGGCAACAGATAAACGACTGATCAAACGCTTGAGTATCACTATTTCGCGACGAGACTTCAGAGAAGCATCGCGATAGGATAATTGAGCTTGGTCCAAACGTAGTCTCAATTTACTCACTTCAGAGACTACGGCGTTTATATCAGTCACGTTGTTGAAAAATTACCTTTCAGATGGGGCCCTTTCTTATCAGCAGGTTAGCTTTCGGGCGACGAAATATGCTAGCAAAAAAGGTCGAACAATTCATTGTTATCGGCGAATTGGCGGATAACTGCAGCAGTCTAAATGATATTTTTGTCAGAATCGTGATCATTATTCCAGATGATATCGTAGGCCGACGAGCTCTGTACTTTGACTAACCCATTGTCAATGCCCTGCAAACAGGCTTTGCGGATATTGTCACTGGCAAAGCTGGCTGCCGGCGCTGCATCGATTGCACTGAGATGAACCCATTGACTGCCGGGCTCTTTTTTACTGATCAGGCGGGCGGCATTAGCAGCCATGAGCAGAATATCCAGCAGCTCATGGTCGTTAATTGCCGTATAGGCTCTGGGCAGGAAGGGGTATTCCGCCATGCCGATACGTACCCGGTTGTCGATTTGGCGATTGCCCAGAAAGTTATCGATTAACTGCTGGATAGACCCTGCCAGCTGGTCCGGTGCGGTATCAAGACGCGAATTCGGCTCGATATACAAGAACATGGCATCGGAGAAGTGATACAGACGTGCCGGTTCGCAGACCTGCTCCTTGAGGTATTCACCGAACTGGCGCTCGATTTCCAGCCCTTTCTGGTAACCATGCTCAAGATAAATGTGCTTGAGGAAAGGCACCTCGAACAGGGCAAAACGCAGCCTGTCGCTAAGCGGCTCGTTGATGATTTCACCCAGGTGCCACTGTTCAAAGTTGGCACTGCTTTGCTGCAGGGAGTTAGGCAGGCGGGCGGTAAGCATGCGCAGGTTGCGCAATCCGCTTCTCGGGTGGGTATAAAACTCGGTCCGCAGGCGCATCAGGCGAGTTTGCAGTTGCTTGGCAACGCGATGGCGGCGCAGCAGAACAATCAGGATAACCAGAATAAAGCTGAGCAAGAAAATGGTGACATTTTTCTGTTTGTACAGGGCTTTCTCGCTTTCGAACTGTTGCCGTTCCATTTCTTCCAGCTGTAGCGATCGCTCCAGCATACGCTGCTGTTGCTTGAAGACCTCGACATTACTTTTGACCTGATCTTCCTGCTTGCTCGAAAACAGCTGTTCATAGCGTCGCTGGCTGAGCAGGGCATTGTAATAGTCATTTTGTTGCTCAAACGCCGCCGAGAGCACAGTTTCGCCCATTAACTGCAAATCCAGATCGCCAAGTCTGCTGGCGGCGATCAATCCCGACTGCAGGGTTGAAACGGCTTTTTCGGTCCGGCCTTCTGCCAGTTCCAGCTTGCCTTGCAGGATCTGCGCCTCGGCCTGGATCGCCTCGTTGTTGCTCAGGGTGGCCAACTGGCGGGTATGTTGCAGGTACTGCTCGGCTTTGGGGTAGTTATAGAGCTGCAGATATACCCGGGCAATATTCAGGCGCAGCCGGGCCGAGCGGATATCATGTTTGAGCTGGTTTTCCTGATCCAGGGCGTTGAAGTAGTGGACAAGGGCAAGATTGAACCGTCCCTGTTGCTCGTAGATAGACGCGATAAGAGCCAGGGTTTTTGCCAGCGGCAGTGTCTGGTTGAAGTGCTCGAAAAACTCACCGGCCTGGGTGGCGTGCTCAAGGGCCTTGTCAAAGACCTTGCGTTGCTCAAAAAGATTGGCGAGCTCGAAATTGGCTAGAGCAACCTTGGCGCTATCTTCCTGTTCGACGGCCAGCCAGTAGCCACCCAGCAGTCGGTCGAGGGCCAGATCGAAGTGGCGGTGCTCGAGATAATGGTGTCCGATCGTCAGCTGGTAGTTAATGACCTCGCTGCTGTCCTCGAGGCTCATTAGGTAGCGCTTGGCCTTGATAAATAATTTTTCGGCCTTGTTCTCATTGTCGAGGTGGGACTCAATAATCGCTCGTTGCAGCAGCGACTGATACTGCAGTATCTTGACTTGCTTGGTGAGCTGAAGGGCTTTGGACTGTTCGATCTCTTTATCGACCTGATCCAGCATACTCAGTGCCGTGGCACTGTTTTTCAGGTTATCCCAGTAAATTTGTGCGTGGATCAGCCGGGTTTCAAGGGTGGTAAAAGACAGATCGTTTTCAGCTGCCAGCTTTTCTGCTTTCTTGACGGTGTTGATCGCCTCTTCAGGCTGGTTGAGAAGCGAAAAGGCCCTGGCCTGAATTTGCAAGGCGTTGATGGTGTTCAAAGGGGTCCGGACGGTATGATCGGTTTCGTCATTGACATGAACACGGGACAGTTCTTTGGGATCGCTGAGGCGGCGTTGGTCGAGATAGCGGGTGGTCATCTCAAGGGATTTGTCCGGGCTGGTTTGAAGCAGCTCATTGGCATCAGCCAAAATTGGCGTGGTATAAATTTTCGCATTTGCAGTAAAGGACGTCGCTAGGATCACCAGCAGTCCTACCAGCCAACGGCTCAGACACATACTTATTCTTAAACCCAAAAAAACAGTAGGTCTTAATATTACTGGCTTGGAGAATCAAGTCCAGCAAAGTACACGTTTTTGCTGGACTTATTCTATCTAGGCGGGGTTACTGGCGAGCGAGGCGGAAGTTGTTGCTCGGCGTTTTGCCCTGGTTGGTTCGGTATGGGTTGATATCCAGACCGCCGCGGCGGGTGTAGCGGGCGTAAACCGTCAGCAGCTCCGGCTGGCAGTATTTCATCAGGTCGGTGAAGATACGCTCGACACACTGCTCGTGAAACTCGTTATGGTTACGGAAAGAGACCAGGTAACGAAGTAGCTTTTCGCGATTGATCTTTTTGCCCTTGTACGAAATTCTCACGCTACCCCAGTCCGGCTGGCTGGTGATCAGGCAGTTGGATTTGAGCAGGTGGCTGTTCAGCTCTTCGCTGACAATGTCGCCCTCGGCAGCGCCTTCCAGATAGTCTGGATTGAACTCGTAGTCGGCAATCTCGATATCCTGGTTATCGATACACTCACCGGTGAAGTTGACAATCGGCTGGTTATCGAAGTCTTCCAGCGGCTGGACGGTGACATCGACGTCGGCACCGGCGCAGGCAGTGAGATCTTTTTGCAGGGTATCTGCGATGTCTTGCCAGCTGGCAAATCGGGTTTGGTTGAAGCTATTGAGATAGAGCTTGAATGATTTGGACTCGATCAGGTTCGGGCTGGATGCCGGAAGGCGGACTTCACCGATAGCGACTTGCGGCAAGCCTTTGCTATTGAGCCAGGAGAGCTCATACAGTGTCCAGATGTCATAGCCGGTAAATGGCAGGTTGTCTCCCAGCGCTAAATCGTCGCGGTTTAGGCTTCGTGGTACCGGCTGAAGTAACGATGGGTCATACTGATCTTTGTACTCGGTGCTCTGACCGAGTGTTAAGCCTGCTAATTCTTTAGCGTCTTTATATTTGCTCATACTGTCCTGGACACACTTGGATTAGAATATGCGAAGTGTACTTAATCTTTAATGAGGTTGCGAATGAATCATCCTGTTGCGGTCGCTTTATCTGACTTTTCGTCCCGTTTTTTGCAGGCTTGGCGTGATGCCGGTCAAGGTTTTCCCCGGAGCGAGGATTTGGTAGGGCTGGAGTCGCCATGTGTTGAAAACGATTCTGGTTATGAAGTGACCTGGAAACCTGTCGCGCGCGAGCCGATGGGGGATCTATCCGGGGTTGAAAAAGGGATAGAGCTTCGCCTCCACGAAGATATCAGTGTTTTTTACGGCGCACAGTTCAGCGGCGACATGGCCGCCCGGTTCCGTGAGCTGGAGTTTGACCTGTTACAGGTATTTAGCGAAGACGACAGCCTGCGCTTGCAGGAGAATATTTTGGGCCATCTGGTTATGCAGCGCCGCCTGAAACTCAAACCGACGGTCTTTATCGGTGCGCTGGAGGCGGAGGAACAGGTGATCTCTATCTGCAACCTGACCGGACAGGTGATTTTGGAAACCCTGGGCAAGACGACTCGTGATGTATTGGCGGCAGATGTCGAAACCTTCCTGCAGCAGTTAGAACCGGTTGTAAGAGAGTGCTGATTTATGTTCGTTGTTGAGTTGCAATTCGAGTGTTTTGACAATACGACCGTCTCTGCGGTGGATATGGCGGTGAATGGCCTGCTGGATGCCCTGCGCTACAACGGTCAGGTATTGGGACGTGAATTCCCTATTGTGATGGATGAGGGGGTGTTTCGGGTACGTGTTGTCTGTCCGGAGCAAGATAGCATGCATCCCCAGTTCCACAGTGACCATGTGAAGGCCTGTATTAAACGTCTGAGCCAGGCCAGCTTGCTTACGCCCAAAGTCAAAGTACTGGGACGGGATATAAACTCCGAAGCTGCTGCTGAGAATTTCGCACCTTCCTGGCAGGTTATTTATACAACCTATGTTCATACCTGTTCGCCGCTTCGATGTGGTGAAACCCTGATGCCGATTCCGCTGTATCGGATAGCCCCGACGCTCAACGGCGATCATAAAGCCGTAGTGAAGTGGCAGACTGAATGGCAGGCCTGCGACGAAATTCAAATGGCCGGTGGTTGTCAGGCTGAACATGCTGCGCTGCATGAGATCCGTGATGTTGATAGTGACTTGTTCAGACGCGGGTGGGATTTGCGTGGCCGTATTGAATATATAACCAAGATCCCGACTTACTACTACCAATATCAAGTTGGCGGACTGAGCCTGAATGACGAGAAAACGCGCCCTTGTCCGAAATGTGGCGGGGAATGGCATCTTGAAGAGCCCCTGCACGGGATTTTTCATTTTAAATGCGATGAATGCCGAATCGTCTCCAACCTTTCCTGGGACTTTCAATAAGCGCGAAGGCGTATAACAAAGTCAGGGCATTGAATGTGCCCTGACTTTAGATTGATTCTTCTTGCAATGTTGAAAGAAGGAAGGCTAGTGTTGTTCCAGTTGCTCGATTCTTGTCGTCAGAGCCGCGACCTGCTCTTCCAACTGCTTGATACGTTCCTCCTGGCTTAAAGGGGGAGCGCTTTTTTCTATCTTGGGAACTTTGGCATTTTTCTTCCAGGCTTGCAGCGCCTTGATAATGAGCGGCATGGGTAACGGCTCGGCAAGGCGGGATTTGATCAGGGCCACTGACGGTTCTTTTCATTCGGCGATCAGTGACTCGATA
>NZ_JAKRFQ010000132.1 GCF_022347985.1 Photobacterium sp. OFAV2-7 | reverse complement strand
GTGGGAAATAGTTTGCGAATTTTGTCCATGTAGAAGCTGGCGGCAATCACAACGAAGGAGCCAACCAGACTGGCTCCCATGATCCCGCCGACACCGTCTTTGTTACCGATGGCAATGGCAATGCCGAGAAAGGCAAAGCTGGATCCCATCACAACCGGCAGTCGGATCCCGACCGGCCCCACGCCCAGACATTGCGCGATGGTCACGATACCGGAGGCCAGCAGCGCGGCGTTGATTAGGGTAACGATTTCATCTGTCGGCAGGCCGATCGACGAGCCGACAATCAACGGAACGGCTACGATCCCTCCGATTGAGGCCAGCATGTGCTGCAAGGCCAGTAATAGGGTGATCCCGTAGGGGGGACGTTCGTTAAGTGTGTAGAGAAGTTTCATTGTTGATCCTCTGTAATCCATCGTTTGTATTAACGCTTTTGGTACAAAGAATGACTTCTACAAACTGCGTAGTGTCACGGTTGTGTGGTCTAGCCGATGTAAATTAGCTTGGCGATAAAGATAGCGGTCAGCGCGTACATGCTTATCGACACATCTTTGGTTTTTCCGGTTGCCACTTTCAGCACGGTGTAGGTAATAAAGCCCAGTGCAATGCCGTTGGCAATTGAGAAGGTCAGCGGCATCATCAGTGCAGTAATAGCGGCAGGAGCAGCATCGGTAAAGTCTGTCCATTTGACATGCTGCATGCTGCTCATCATGACGAAGGCGACGTAGATCAATGCGCCTGCGGTGGCATAGCTGGGGATCATTCCTGCCAGCGGAGAGAAGAAAATAGCTGCCAGGAACAGGGCGGCGATCACGATGGCTGACAGGCCGGTACGACCACCGGCTGCAACGCCAGATGCACTCTCGACATAACTGGTAACAGGTGGACAACCAACACAGGCACCAGCCACGCTGGCGATACTGTCGGCTTTCAGGGCCTTGCTTAGCCCTTCAATACGACCAGTTTCTTTGTTTATCAATTTGGCGCGCTCGGCAACGCCCATCAGGGTACCAGCGGTATCAAACATATTGACGAACAGAAAGGCCAGGATCACGCTGACCATCGAGATATTCAGTGCGCCGGTAATGTCCATCGCCAGCAGGGTCGGTGCAAGACTCGGTGGCGATGAAATCAGCCCTTGGTACTCGACAAGACCAAGCATCATGCCGACCAGCGTCACGCCAATCATGCCAATCAGTACCGCGCCAAATACCTTGCGCTCGCTCAGTACCGCAATGATCAGAAAGCAGATAGCGGCAAGCAGTGCCTGTGGCTGGGTAAAGTCTCCCAGCGTCACCAGGGTTGCCGGACTCTCGACAACAATTCCCGCAGTTTTTAGGCCGATGAGGCCAAGAAACAGGCCGACACCAGCGGTCATCGCATAACGCAGGCTTTCAGGTATGCTTTCGATGATCCATTCCCGGACCTTATAAAAGCTCATACCGACAAAAAGCACACCTGAAATAAAGACCGCCCCAAGTGCGACTTCCCAGCTGTAGCCCATCTCACCGACGACGGTAAACGAGAAAAAGGCATTGAGTCCCATGCCTGGTGCCAGGCCAACCGGCCAGTTGGCAAACAGGCCCATCAGTAGGGTACCGATTGCTGCGCCGATACAGGTCGCGACAAAGACCGCTCCGGCATCCATGCCCGAGGCAGACATAATGCTCGGGTTAACAAAAATGATATAAGCCATGGTCGCAAAGGTAGTGAGGCCACCTATGAGCTCATTTCTTACGTTAGTTCCATGTGCTTTTAACTGGAAAAACCGTTCCAGGAAAGGGGCGGAACCCTGCGCCTTTTCATTTAGCACTTCTGCCTTAGTGTCATTCATGACTACATTCCTCTTTCTAACGTTCCTAAAATGAACTCAATTTGTATTTATATCGTTCACAATGAAGCCTGTGTTTTTTGTTTTATTCGACTATTAGTGTCTGTATTTCTACAGTTCATACTCTCTACGCTTCGCAAAAAGCGTTCCAGCTTTCTGTATTTGTTATCTTTTTTACTGGCTCTGCTTTTTGAATGCAGCAAAAGCCCGTATGGCAACCCTTTCAGGGCCAGTAGAAAAGATAGTGACAGCAGTAGATCGTTATTTAGTTACTAATGGCGAATATGTATACAATTTAGTTAGTTGCACCATGAGTGTGCCGAACCATATCCAGAACAGTGCATGCCGATGCCTGTGAATACCACATTCATTCAAAGGGGGAAGGCGAGTAATGATTGTTTGTTTTCGCCAATGGGCAGAACACACTTGTATGCTGCCCGGACAGCGTTAATGAAGCTTTAGCTCCCTCGATAAGTTGAGAAACTATAAGGTGATACGAGTAGGGGCACGTGGTAGTGCGAACTTGAGTCAGCAATGCCGAAGCGGATCACCACATCATCAAGGAAGGGGATATCAGGCAGTGACACTCCCTGTTGTTTAAAGTAGTCGGCAGTATGAAAGATTAACTGATACTTACCCGGACTGAAGCCCCCGTTATCCAAGATAGCCTCATCCGTTCGTCCGTCAGCATTGGTATAAACGGTTTTAACCCAGTGCAAAGAGGCATCTTCAATCCGATACAGTTCCACTTTTATTTCTGCGCCTGGAATGCCATTTGCAGTATCAAGTACATGTGTCGTTAATCGTCCCATCATTTGTCACGCGCTGAGCGCTCTCCATAGTTAACGTAAAAAGATTAATATCAGCAAGAGGTTAGAAGTCAACAAGTGGTTGTTGAGAGAATTTACCTTCGCTGAAATTGTATTTAACTTTTACTAACTATGTACACAATGATGGTGAATAGTAAAGCTCCATGTAATAAAAATGTTAACTGGTTTTGTGGGTAAAATGATAAATTTCGAACTTATGTGTTGATGTTAAAGGGGTTTGATGACATTGTTTAATTTGACCCTAAAGTCAGTTAAACAAAAATTTTACATTTCATCTTTCGATTGTATACAATCTGTGTTAAAAGTTTAGATATTACCTTGCCAAGCAACTGGAACATGATTGGCATTTGGAACGCTAGAAAGGAGTCATGTGATGAGTACAGACTATCCGCGTAATCTGATTGGTTATGGTGATACGCCCCCGCATCCCCATTGGCCAAATGATGCCCGCGTCGCGATTTCTTTCGTACTGAACTACGAAGAGGGTGGCGAGCGTTGTATTTTGCACGGAGATAACGAGTCAGAAGCATTTTTGTCGGAAATTCCCTCGGCTCAGCCGCTCAAGGGGCAGCGGCATATCAGTATGGAGTCGATTTACGAATACGGTAGCCGTGCCGGGGTATGGCGAGTTCTGAAACTATTCGAAAAATACGATATTCCGCTGACTGTCTTTGCGGTGGCAATGGCGCTGGAGCGACACCCCGATGTCGCCAGGGCGATGGTTGCGGCTGGCCATGAAATCTGTAGCCACGGCTATCGCTGGATTGACTACCAGAACATGGATTACAGCGAGGAGCGAGTTCATATGGTGAAAGCGATAGAGATCATCAAGAAGATCACCGGTCAGCGTCCTTTGGGCTGGTATACAGGAAGAACCGGTCCCAATACCCGCAAGATTGTCGCTGAAGAAGGGGGCTTTCTGTATGACTCTGATGCCTATGATGACGATCTTCCCTACTGGCACAATGAAGCAGGCAAGCCACAGCTAGTCATCCCTTATACCCTCGATGTCAACGATATGCGTTTTGCTACCGTTCAGGGTTTCAATGCCGGTGATCAGTTCTTCAACTATCTCAAAGATACATTCGATACCTTGTATGAAGAAGGGGAGACAGCGCCGAAGATGATGTCGGTCGGTCTGCATTGCCGTCTTATTGGCCGACCAGGGCGTATCGCTTCCTTGAAGCGCTTTCTCGACTATGTCCAGCAGCATGACGATGTTTGGCTTTGCCGCCGAATAGATATTGCCCGTCACTGGCACGAACACCATCCGCACCCAAGCATGAAGGAGTCACGATAATGGCAAGCTTTAACACCTGTCAGCCAGCTCAGATGAGCCGCGAAGAATTTGTTGCCCACTTTGCTGATGTTTACGAACACAGTCCCTGGGTGGCTGAACGTACCTATGATGAAGGGGTGTCAGATACCGATAATCAGGTTGAAGCTCTTCATCAGCGGATGGCAGAAGTCTTGCTGCAAGCGGATGTTAAGGAACAACTTGCGCTGATCAATGCGCACCCGGATTTGGCCGGTCGCGCAGCCATCAACGGAGAGTTGACTGCGGCGTCAACGGCAGAGCAGGCCGGTGCTGGCATTGACCAGTGTTCACCGGAAGAATTCGAACAATTTACCCAGTTTAACAACAGCTACAAAGAGCGCTTCAAGTTTCCCTTCATTATGGCAGTGAAAGGGGCCAATCGTTACCAAATTCTCGAATCCTTTGAGATGCGATTAGGAAATGACAGTGCAGCTGAGTTCGCGAAGGCGATAGAGGAGATCAACAAGATCGCACTATTTCGTCTGCAGGACATGTAGGCCACGGCTGATGTCCTGATTACTTACTCAAACCACGCATTTCATGACGAATGGAATTGAAGAAGGAAAGGAAATGACAACGATATTCGAACAATACGTCAATCTGGCAGATGAAAAAATCGGCGCGCAGGCCATTTATGCCACCGATGATTTCTTTGCCGACAAAAGCCGTCTGATCAGTAGTGCCCAGCCGGTGTTCAAAGAAGACCTGTATGACGACAACGGCAAGTGGATGGATGGCTGGGAATCTCGCCGCAAACGCGGAGAAGGATACGATTATTGTATTGTCCGGCTTGGCTTTGCCGGCACGATCAAAGGGCTGGATATCGATACTTTGTTTTTCACCGGCAACTACCCTCCTTCGGCGTCTGTTGATGCCTGTTATAGCCCGGACGGTGATCCGACAGAGGCAACAGAGTGGCAGGAGATCCTGCCATCACAAAGCCTGCAGGGTGACAGCCAGCATGAACATACTGTTGATAACGAGCAGGTGTTTACCCATGTCAGGCTGAATATCTATCCCGATGGTGGTGTTGCGCGCCTGCGGGTTTATGGCTTGCCAAGTGTGGACTGGGAGAAAACCGCAGCTGACGTAGAAGTGGATTTGGCGGCGCTGGAAAATGGAGGCCGTGCATTGGCCTGCAGCGATGAACACTTTGGTAAGAAAGCCAATATTCTTCGTCCGGGGCGCGGTGAGAACATGGGTGACGGTTGGGAAACGGCCCGCCGCCGTACACCTGGAAATGACTGGGTCATTGTGGCTCTCGGCCATCCGGGAACAGTCAACAAAGTTGCAGTCGATACCGCACATTTCAAGGGCAATTTCCCCGATAGCTGCTATATCCAGGCCGCCTATGTGCAGGGTGGGACAGATGATCAGGTAGCGACCCAAAGTTTGTTCTGGCGTGAATTGCTGCCATCTCAGAAGCTGGCTGCCGACAGTATTCATGAATTTTCTGATCAGGTGAATGACATTGGGCCGATCACACATGTGCGCCTGAATATCTTCCCTGATGGCGGGATCAGTCGTCTTCGCTTGTTTGGTTTTAAACAACAAGCGTAATAAACCAGCTCAGGAGAGAATAATGCAACCAGCGACCACGGTAAGGCAGTTGACTATTGAGCCACTGACAAAAGAAGCTTTTCAGCCATTCGGTGATGTAATCGACAAGGATGCTAGTGATTATTTTATGATCAACAACGGCTCGACTCGCCGTTATCACAGTCTGGCCGAAGTGGATGTCGCTGATGATGGCGGCAAGCCGATTATCAGCATCTTCCAGGCAACACCACTGCAATATCCGTTGATGGTACAGATGATGGAGCGTCATCCGCTGGGTTCTCAGGCCTTTATTCCGCTTCTGGGCAATCAATACCTGATCCTTGTTGCCCCCAAAGGTGATAAACCTGATCCCACTGCTTTGAGAGCCTTTCTCAGCAACGGTAAACAGGGGGTGAATTACCATAAAGGTGTCTGGCACCACCCGGTTTTGGCACTCAGCGATCAGGATCAGTTTCTGATCGTTGATAGGGCGGGTGAGGGCAACAACTGTGATGAAGTGTATTTCACCGATGATGTTCAGGTGGAGCTGGCTTTGGACAGTTTGGAGCAGGCGGCGTTAACCGAAGCATTCTGATAAGCCAAGGGGCGATCAGAGCGCTAAACATGACAGGAGTTAGTTATGGATCCACATATGACAGAATGGTTGAACCTGGCGATTCGCTGGATTCACATGATTGTGGGTATAGCATGGATAGGTGCTTCATTTTACTTTGTTTGGCTTGAAAATAACCTCAACCGCGTGAACCCAAAAACAGGGCTGACAGGTGATCTGTGGGCAATTCACGGCGGTGGGATCTACCACTTGGAGAAATACAAACTTGCTCCACCCACAATGCCGGAGAAGCTGCATTGGTTTAAGTGGGAAGCGTACTTTACCTGGATTTCAGGTATCTGCCTGCTGGCGGTGGTGTATTACCTCAATGCGGAAATCTACCTGATTGCACCGGGCTCGGGGCTAGAACCGTCCACAGCTATCGCGCTAGGGATTGCAGCGCTGGTGGCAGGTTGGTTTATTTATGATTTCCTCTGTAATTCGAAGCTGGGCCAGACCCCGATGTTGCTCGGCGCAGTATTATTTCTTGGTTTGGTTGGGGCGGCTTACGGGCTGAGCCAGGTGTTTAGTGGCCGAGGTGCCTATATTCATGTCGGCGCGATTATTGGCACCATCATGGTCGGTAATGTCTTTCGCGTTATCATGCCAGCGCAACGCGGGCTGGTAAAAGCGATAGAAGAGAACCGGGAGCCGGATCCTGAGCTGCCGGCCAAAGGCCTGCTACGCTCGCGTCATAATAACTATCTGACACTGCCTGTGTTGTTCATTATGATCAGCAACCATTTCCCGAGCACTTACGGTTCGGAATATAACTGGTTGATCCTGGCTGGCCTTGCCGTATTCAGTATTCTTGTGCGCCATTACTTCAATACCCGTCATGATAGCCAGAAGTACGCTTGGACAGTGCCAGCCGCAGCTTTGGGTATGATCACTCTGGCATTTGTAACCTCACCGTATGCAGCAAAAATGTCGGCAGCGCCTGTTGCATCGGCACCAGTGAGTGTTGAGGATAAGGAAGTGGCTCAGGTTCAAGCCAATCACATTAGTTTTGAAGAGGTAAACCTGGTTATTCAGGAACGTTGCTCTGTTTGCCATTCGGCCAATCCTACCCATGCTGCGTTCAAAACAGCGCCTGCCGGGGTGATATTGGATACTCCGGAGGAAATAAAAGTCAATGCACCGCGTATTGTGGCGCAGACAGTACAGACTCAGGTAATGCCGCTTGGCAACCTTACTCAAATGACCGATGAAGAACGTACGCTTATCGGAAACTGGGTCGAACAGGGGGCGATGATCCAGTAGTACCAGCTGCTTCTGCAATACTAGGAGTTTGAATCACTTTACACGTTTGTCCGTTAAATCTCCTTGCATATCTTTAGTGCTCCCCGGCAACACGTTGTCGGGGATTTTTTGTATTTTTAAATCGAAGTTTGACTTTTTCGACACGACGAACTTAACTGGTCTAATGAGTTGGTGTAAAAGAGGGAAGGCAATGGATAGCAGAGTCGCTCAGGCGAATGAGATGTTGAAAAGCTTTAGCAAACAGAAAGTTAAGCTAATTGATTATTGTACTCCGGAAATCCTGGAGATAAGCGATGAACATCTGTCACTGAAGATCCCGCTCAATGACAAGACCAAAAATCACCTTGAGAGCATGTACTTTGGGGCATTGGCAATTGGGGCCGATGTGGCTGCTGGCTTGTTGGCGATGGATATGGCTAACCATTCAGGCCTGGATGTGTCGCTGGCTTTTAAATCTGTCCAGGGTGAGTTTTTACGCCGGCCCGAAGATGATGTGGTCTTTAGCTGTTATCAGGGTAAGATGATCAGCGAGATGCTAGAAAGAAGCCCCCAAACCGGGAAGCGGATAAATGAACCTGTCTCCGTTACCGTCACTTGTCCGACGCGTGACGGAAATGAGCCAGTGGCCACTTTTTCACTGACTCTGTCGCTGAAGGTGGTTTCGTCTCCGGCTG
>NZ_JAKRFQ010000131.1 GCF_022347985.1 Photobacterium sp. OFAV2-7 | reverse complement strand
TTCGATGTCATCACTCATGCGAAGTACACCGTTCGGGCAGGCATTCAGTACCGCATAGAAACGCTTCTGCGCTGTTTCAGTCAGTACGTCAGCAGGCAGTTCTGCAGGCTCTACAAACAGGTTGATGTCGGTTTCGACTTTGCCCAGTTCAGCACTCAGAATTGACTGGTAGTGGGTGAATAGCTCGTTTAGTTTGTCAACGTTGGCTGCCGGTAGTGTTGCCAGGGCAAAGGCTTCACGTGGGATTGCATTACGCAGGCTACCGCCAGTCAGGCTAGTCAGGCGTAGGCCTAGCTCTTCAGCGTGGGCGAACAGGAAGCGACCCAGCAGTTTGTTGGCATTGCCACGACCGGTGTGAATATCACAGCCAGAGTGACCGCCTTTCAGGCCTTTGATCACTAGTTTAACCGCTGCATGTTCAGCCGGTACTGCCTCACGCTCAATATCCAGCGTGATCGAACCGTCGACGCCGCCAGCACAGCCCATGTACACTTCACCCTCTTGCTCTGAGTCAGTGTTCAATAGGATATCGCCTTCCAGCCAGCCTTCTTCCAGACCAAAAGCACCTGTCATACCGGCTTCTTCATCGATAGTCAGCAGGACTTCCAACGGACCGTGCTCAACATCTTTTGCAGCCAGCACAGCCAGACATGCGGCCATACCCATACCGTTGTCAGCACCTAGGGTCGTGCCCTTGGCTGTAACCCATTCGCCGTCGATATAAGGCAGAATCGGATCTTCTGTGAATTCGTGCTCAGTGTCTTCATTTTTCTGCGGCACCATATCAATGTGTGCCTGCAGAACAACACCTTTACGGTCTTCCATGCCCGGAGTAGCAGGTTTTTTGATAAAGACGTTACCGACCGCATCACGGCGTACATCTAGTCCTTCACCTTCGGCAAATTTGATGATGTGCTGAGCGAGTAGCTCTTCATGCTTTGATGGGTGGGGAATTGAACAGATTTGATCGAAGAATTGCCACACAGGTTGCGGTGACAGTTGACTGATTTCAGACACAGCAGTCTCCCTTATAAACTATTGGGCTTAAGCGATTCACTAGCTGAATATTAGCCAGTGAGCTAGATTATCTAGCAGAATAAACTATCGCGATTGCTTCAAGGATACCACTGTGTCTGAAACGTGGACAGTTAAATCTTAAATTGCGAAATATGGGCGTTAAGATTGTGACCGCTCGCAAGAAGTTGCTCACTGGCGGCTGATATTTGCTCCCCTTGCTGAACGGTTTTTTGGCTGTGTTCCGTCAGCTGGGCAAGGTTGCCATTGATCGCTTCGGCAGCCTGAGTTTGTTGGGTGCTGGCGTCGGCAATATGTTGGTTGAGCTCACGGATAGTGGTGATCTGCTCGCCGATGGTAGTCAGCGTCCGGGCAACGTCATCGGCATGCCTGGCGGTACTGGCTGATTGCTCTCGGGTTTGCACTAGGGCTTCACTGACCTCTATGGCCCGGGCCTGGAGGCTATCAATGATTTCTTCGATTTCGTTGGTGCTGGCCTGAGTGCGGGTCGCCAGGGTACGTACCTCGTCGGCAACCACGGCAAAGCCACGGCCCTGTTCGCCGGCTCTGGCGGCTTCGATAGCGGCATTGAGCGCCAGCAGGTTAGTCTGGTCGGCAATGCCCCGGATCACGTCGAGCACCGAGCCGATGGTTTGCGAGTCTCTGGCCAGTGCCTGAGCACTGGTATCGGTATTATCGAGCAGGTTGAGCAGGGCGTGCATTTCAGCCGAGGAATTAGAAACCACAGAGATACTTGTTTCGCTCTGTTGGTGGGCATCCATGGCGGCCTCTGCTGCCTGACGTGCCGACTGCGATACCTGCTGGTTACTGGTATGAAGCTGAAGCATGGCGGCGGTCACGCTGTCGACGCCTTTATGCGACTCTGTTGCGCTGTTGACTGTGTGGGTCGCGACGGCATTGAGCTGGGTGGAAGTAGAGCTTATTTGTTCGCTGACAGGGGAGATGTCCTTGAGCATAATGCTGATCCTGCCGGCGAAGGTGTTGTAGGCCCGGGCAAGACGGCTTAGCTCGTCATTACCATGGCAGGGAAGGCGGAGTGTCAGGTCGCCATCGCCTTCGGCAATATCCTGCATGGCCGAAAGAGTCTCTTCACAGGGGGCGGTGATGGAGCGACCAATCGACCATGCCATCACAAACATGATTGATAACGAGCCTAGCAGGATCAGCCCGAGCTGTTTCATTTCGGCATAGAACTGGGCCTGGACGTCGTCGACATAGATGCCCGAGCCGATAACCCATTCCCATGGCTGAAATCCTTTGACATAGGAAATCTTCTCTACCGGGACTTCTGAGCCTGGTTTTTCCCAGTAGTAGTCAACAAAACCGGCACCCTGTTGTTTGACCACTGCGATCATGTTTAAAAATAGCGGGTTACCGTGCGGGTCTTTAAAACCTGAGAGGTTCTTACCGTCCAATGAAGGCTTGAAGGGGTGCATCACCATGTTAGGTGCCATGTCGTTGATCCAGAAATAGTCTTTTTCTTCATACCGGAGAGAGGCGATTGCCTGCTTGGCTTGCTGCTGGGCATCGGCACGACTTAACACGCCTTGTTGTTCCTGTTGGTAATAATAGTGAAACAGACTGTGGGCAGACTCGACGAGGTGGCGGGTTTTGAGGCGTTTCTGCTCCAGCATGCTTGACTGGTAATTGGAAGCGAAAAGAAGCAGAGGGATGAGGGACAGTACCGTGATGGTGATCCCCAGTAAGTAAAGTCGCCGGCTGATAGATAGTGCTCTTAGCTTATATACGATGCCCATAGCCTGTCCCTGTCTTATTGTCGTTATTATTTCCCCAGAACCCTTAGGGTATTTCGCAGTGGCATAACAAATCAAGAACTCGCTCGTAACACTTTAGTCTCGAATTGCTAAAATTGTGCAGCTCGATTCTGTAATAAAATTACAAAAAAAAGAGGCGCTACGCACATAAAATAAAGAAGTGTGACGAAGTTAAAGAAAATGCTTGTAAGTTTATTACGCAAAGGGTATAGTTTACCCATCTTCTGGTGAAGACGAGATAACACAGTAAACCGCTCTAGGATGAGCCCGAGGTATCGCCTCCAAGGAACTGAGATTAAGTAAAGCCCTGATGGCTGAGCACTAAACGTTTTACGTGTTTTGATAACTTAATATTTATGGTGATAAAGATGAAAGCATTCGATTCAATTGCAAACTTTTGGAATAACCGCTCTGTGTTCACTGGTAACTTCCAGTACCCGAACTCTTTCGGCTATTAATTTATGATGTTGTGCCTGAGTCTTAGCGGTTCAGGCATGGTGTCCCGAGCAAGTATTGTTCACCCCCTTTATTGAGAATTTGGAATACCCGCTTTTCGGCTATTCAAGACATTCTTCCGCCACTCCTTATTGGAGTGGCGTTTTTTTATCTATCAAATCCCTTTTCTTTTCAGCCAAACCTTGCAGTTTTTAATGTTATAGCGGTGTATTCGATTACATAGCATCTTAGTTAATAAATTCATTATTAACTTGATGCATATTATCGTTTGCGTGCCAGTTGAAAAATTTGAGCGGTTAAAATATCAACATGATAATGCAATGTTAACTTAATGAAATTTATTGGTTTTTTCATTTTGTGGTTTCGCCTGGGTTGGTTTTTTATTCGGTTAAGCCTGTGTGCTACTGATAGTTGCGTTATTTTCTGGAAATTGCTTGCCAAGCGACATATAATCGCCCCCCAAAAATAGACTGCGCAAACGTTTTCTATTTTAACTTTAACCTAGCGCATATTATCTCCAAGGAACCGAGAGCAATGCTTGAGAAACTATTCAAACTGACAGAGCACGGTACGGATGTTCGCACCGAACTGTTGGCGGGTCTGACGACCTTCCTGACAATGGCTTACATTATTTTTGTAAACCCGACAATGCTTGCCACCACGGGGATGGACCAGGGGGCAGTCTTTGTCGCTACTTGTCTGGCAGCAATGGTTGGCTGTTTCATTATGGGCTTTGTCGCCAACTATCCGGTTGCTCAGGCTCCGGGGATGGGATTGAATGCATTCTTTACCTATGGCGTGGTTCTTGGTATGGGGCACACGTGGCAGGTTGCACTGGCTGCAGTATTCTTGTCTGGCCTGTGCTTTATTGCCCTGAGTGTGCTGCGTGTACGTGAGTGGATCATCAATGCGATTCCAATGGCTTTGCGGACCGGTATCTCGGCGGGTATTGGTCTGTTCCTGGCGTTCATTGCACTACAGAGCTCGGGCATTGTGGTCGATAACCCGGCGACGCTGGTTCATGTCGGCGATCTGACCAGCTTCCCGGCTGTGATGGCTTCCCTGGGCTTTTTCCTGACCATTGCGCTTGTACACCGTGGTTATAAAGCAGCGGTATTGATTGCCATTCTTTCGGTAACGGCCCTGGGCGTGCTGTTTGGTGATATTAGTTATGGCGGCGTTGTGTCGGCACCACCAAGCATAGCTCCGACCTTTATGCAGATGGATTTTAGCGGTGCACTTGAAGTGGGCCTGATTTCTGTTGTGTTTGCATTCCTGTTTGTCGACCTGTTCGATACCGCCGGCACGCTGGTCGGTGTGGCGACAAAAGCAGAGCTGATGGATAAAGACGGCAAGCTGCCGCGCCTGAATCGTGCGTTGCTGGCTGACAGTACGGCGACATCAGTGGGCGCGGTATTGGGTACGTCAAATACGACGTCGTTTGTCGAGAGCGTGTCAGGGGTGGCTGTGGGCGGTCGTACCGGGCTGACAGCCGTGACAGTCGGTGTCTTGTTCTTCCTGGCATTGTTCTTTTCGCCATTGGCAGGTATGGTTCCAGCCTATGCGACTGCCGGTGCGTTGTTCTATGTGGCCATTCTGATGATGTCAGGCCTGGTTAGCGTAGATTGGCGCGACTTAACAGAAGCGGCACCTGTGGTTGTCGTTTGCCTGTTAATGCCGCTAACATACTCCATCGCTGAAGGTATCGGCCTTGGCTTTATCACTTATGCTGCTGTTAAGGTTATGAGTGGCAAGGGAAGAGATGTAAATATTAGCGTATGGGTTATTGCAGCCCTGTTTCTTGCTAAAATTATCTTCTTATAACAGTTTATAAATATATCCAGCGACAATATCGCTGATTCAGAGGTTCATCGGATATGAGTAATAAGTTCATCATCACTTGGGACAACATGCAAATGTACACTCGTCAGCTGGCAGAAAAACTGCTTCCTGCTGATCAGTGGAAAGGTATTATTGCTGTTAGCCGCGGTGGTTTGGTTCCTTCAGCGATTTTGGCCCGTGAGCTTGGCATCCGTCACGTTGATACGGTATGTATCTCGAGCTACGACCATGATCACCAGCGTGAAATGAAAGTGTTGAAGCAGGCCGAAGGTGATGGTGAGGGCTTCATCGTTGTTGATGACCTGGTAGATACTGGCGGTACTGCCGAGATGATCCGTGCAATGTACCCGAAGGCTAAATTTGTCACTGTTTGTGCCAAGCCTGCCGGTAAGCACCTGGTTGATGACTACGTAGTGGATATTGCTCAGGACACATGGATTGAGCAGCCATGGGACATGGCCGTTACGTTTGTAGACCCGATTGCCAAACAATAGTTGCCGGTCGATGAGTGACTAAAAGGAGCCTAGATGGCTCCTTTTTTGTTTGCTAATCGTAACCGTGAGCACTCAGCCCTTATGGAAAGACGGTTAACGCATGGCTCTTATGTCAGAAAGAGATTCGCCGTTGGGCTTGTTGCGATAGAAATTATTGTAGTTGATTAGGTCAATCATATCGTGACCGGTCAACTTACACTTTCTGTCGAGTTTGGTTTGGTAGGAGCCTGGGATTTGCTCGCCTGAGCCATCGAGGCAGACGGCTATTTTGGCATTGACGGCGCCTGATGCAGCACCAGGATTACCGCCTAAAGAACCACCGTTACCACCACCGTTTGAAGCAAGTACTGAGCTAGAAAGAAGTAACAGACTTATACCGAGTATTTTTTTCATACATCAACCACCGTATAAAATACTAACAGTATTATCAGCATAGCCCAGGATAGAAAATCAGCCGGAGATCTGGCAAAAAGTGGCGTTACAACCTTCTTTATTCTCATTGTTGCGTCAAAGTAAGCGAATTAATTCAATGTTGCATTCATGATTTTGTCATCCGAGCCAAATACTTGCAGATCAACGGTAGGAGGAGGCTTTGCCATCTTTTTGTTTTTGCGCGCACACTGCAATTGACTGTTGGGTGGTATACTTTGGGTATAAATGTCATTGCGTATGCCGATGATTGCTTCCCGGTGGCGGTGTTATTCTCCTGAGTAAAAGGAGTGCCAAATGAGTCGTTGCGCATAGAAAGAATTCGAACAATGGAGCTTACCGTGTCTGAACCCTCTAAAACTAACTTATCCGAAAAGCTGTTTGCACCACGGCAAACCTCTAAAGAGACCTCTAGCCTGGTTAAGCTGGCTCATGTCGCATCTAAGCCAATGCATAACGCGATCGATGGTGACAGTGAGGCAGGGTGGTACCGGATCTTAAGGCGTCCGCAATGGGCATGGCAGGGAATCGACCCGATTGAGATGGAGGCGATTCTTGCGCGGATGGCAAACTCCGAGGCCCAGCGAACCGATGACGAGCTGCTCGATACCGTGATTGGCTACAAACCCGGTAACTGGATTTATGAGTGGAGTCAGTCTGGCGCCATGTACCATAAGACAGCCCGGGAGCTGGTTAAGGCGGATAAGAAAGACAAGGCGGGACAGGTGCTGCTGACTGCCAGTATGTACTACAGTATCGCGGCTTACCCTCATCTAAAAGGGGATACACTGGCGGCACAGGCAGAGCTCCAGGCGAACCAGACCTATCGTGAAGCCATGGAGTATATGCCCCATAAAATGAAAACGATCGATGTCAAATACGAAGGTAAGACGTTCCAGGCATTCATTCACCTGCCTTGCACCGATAAATTGCTGCCAACCGTGATTGTCAGCGGCGGGCTCGACACCCTTCAGTCAGACTTGTGGCGCCTGTACCATGATTACCTCGGACCGGCCGGTTTTGCCATGGTTACTCTGGACATGCCGTCTGTCGGCCACAGTGCCCCCTGGGCTTTGACGGAAGATACCAGCCGGTTACATCAGGCATTGTTACAGCAAATTCGCGACGTGCCCTGGGTCGACCATAACCGTGTTGCCATGCTGGGGTTGCGCTTCGGGGGCAATGCCGCAATCCGCCTTGGGTTTATTGAACCAACCCGACTGAAAACGTGCATCAGCCTTGGCGGAGCAATACACAGTGTACTGGCTGATCCCAAGCGGCTTGATGCCATGCCCCGAATGTATCTCGACATGATTGCCTCGCGAATGGGTAAAAAAGGGGTATCCAGGGCCAGCCTGACCTCTCATCTTCCTGCCTGGTCGCTCAAGCAGCAGGGCTTGCTGGGGCGCCGTAAGACCGAAGTGCCAATGCTGGGGATCAGCTTGAAAAATGATCCTGTTTGTACCGACTTTGATAACCAGCTGATTGCGATGTCCAGCCGGGGTGGTAAGGCAATAACGCTTCCGGAAAAACCCCTCCACGATGGGTATCACCGTGCCTTGGAAACAGTGGTGGACTGGTTGAAAGAAAAACTAGCCTGAGGACTGCGTTATCAGTCGTGCTATTGTAAATAAAATGTTGCTATCTCTTGGCTTTATGGCTTAAATGGAATAACGAGTGACAAAAGCTGGGCAGTGATGATCCCTGGCTTTTGTCTGGCACCCGATGGATGCTGTTATTGTGTTATTGACTATGGATGGAGATACGCTATGACGACTACAACAACATTTCCGCCACATGGGCGCTTGATGACGAAGCTTACTGCACTTGGCCCCTATCTGCGCCAGCAACAGTCTTCCGAGGGCCATTTCTTTTTTGACTGCCTTGCCAGTTGTATCAGTGCCAAGAAAGAGCCGGAAGAGCGTGAGTTCTGGGGCTGGTGGCTGATCCTGACTGCGACAGATACCGGTTTCGAATACCATTACTATTTTGGCCGCTATGACAGTGCTGGAGAGTGGCTGAAAGAGACGGTGCCAGCCAAGCATGAGCAGGCAGTCCTTCAG
>NZ_JAKRFQ010000130.1 GCF_022347985.1 Photobacterium sp. OFAV2-7 | reverse complement strand
CTGGCATCATTGGGCTTTGGAAAGCGGTGTGCTGACCGAGCTGTCGCAGCAGTTAACCGCGTATGCCCGTAATGTACTGCCGCAGTAGGTAGTTAGGAACTGGTCTGGGATGTTGATAAATGTAAAAATAAAACAATGTGCAAAATTTTTTGAGCTTTGGGGATAATTTTCTCTACCTCGTTGTCGAAACAGAACAACAGTCAGATTAGACGGTATAACCAATAGGATATCCTTATGAAAAAGCAACTATTAGCGGTGGTATTAGGATTTAGTGCATTGGGGGTTGCTGGTACGGCGGCAGCCAATGTGACCGTGCCGCACCTCGAAACAATAGGTAGTGGTGAGGTAACGGCACAACCTGATATGGCTGAGTTTTCGGTTGCGGTTGAAGAGGTACGCGGTACGGCAAAAGAAGCCAAGCAAGCTGTCGATAAAGCCGTCACGGCTTTTGTTGAGCGTTTGCAGGACAAGGGCGTCGAGCGAAGCGATATTCAGAGTGCCAACATCAGTTTGCAGCCGCAATATCACTATCCGAAAGATAAAAAGCCTGAGCTTACCGGCTATCGTGCCAGCCGCCATATTACCGTTACAGTTCGTGATCTTGAGCAGTTGAATACCTATCTTGATAACGCGCTGGGTGACGGTATCAATCGCATCAACAACATCCAGCTTAAGGTCAGCAACGAAGCTGAATATGTTGAACAGGCGCGACAGGCAGCCATAAAAGATGCTATGGAGAAGGCGGAATCATTAGCAAAAGGGTTTGGTGAAAAGATTGACGGAGTGTGGCGAATTACCTATCAGGTGAGCCATCCAAGGCCAGTGATGATGCGTATGGCGATGGATGCTGCGCCCGAGACCGCAGCGACTTATCAGGATGCGCAGATCACCATTCGAGACCGTGTCGAAGTGGTGTTTAAGCTGGAAGAATAATGTCTTTCTCCTGGGCTTAGAACGGCAAAAAGGAGAGCTGTGCTCTCCTTTTTCGTTATGAAGGTTTGTTCTAATCGGTGCGGTGGTTATTAGTGCAGAATACGTGCGCGAATAGTACCGTCGATGACCTTGAGCTTTGTCAGTGCTTCTTCGGCACGCTCAGTTTCTACATCGATAACCACGTAGCCGATTTCAGGACCTGTCTGCAGGTACTGGGCGGCAATGTTGATCCCTTCCGAGGCAAAAATTGTGGTGATCTGGTTCAGAATACCCGGGCGGTTTTCGTGGATGTGCAGTAGGCGAGAGCAGTCACGGTGCTCCGGCAGCGATACTTCCGGGAAACCGACTGCTGAAAGGGTCGAACCGTTGTCAGAATACTTCGCCAGTTTGCCAGCCACTTCCACCCCGATGTTTTCCTGGGCTTCCTGGGTCGAACCACCGATGTGCGGGGTCAGCAGCACATTGTCAAATTTGGCCAATGGTGACTCGAACGGATCGCTATTGGTCTTTGGCTCGGTCGGGAAAACATCGATAGCCGCGCCGGCAATGTGCTTGCTTTCCAGCGCGCTGCACAGCGAGTCAATTTCAACCACGGTACCACGGGCAGCATTGATGAAGATGGCACCAGGTTTCATGCGGGCAAATTCTTCGGCCCCCATCATATCCTGGGTTTCCGGCGTTTCCGGTACATGCAGGCTGATCACGTCACACTTGTTGAGCAGCTCGGTCATCGAGCGGACCTGGGTGGCGTTGCCCAGCGACAGCTTGTTCTCGATATCGTAGAAATAGACTTTCATACCGAGGTTTTCTGCCAGGATACCCAACTGGGTACCAATGTGGCCGTAACCGATAATGCCCAGGCGTTTGCCTCGGGCTTCAAAAGAGTGGTCTGCTGATTTTAGCCATTCGCCGCGATGCGCCTTGGCATTCTTTTCCGGAATACCACGAAGAAGCAGCAGGATTTCGCCAAGAACGAGCTCGGCAACACTGCGGGTATTCGAGAACGGGGCGTTGAAAACAGGGATCCCTCGCTTGGTTGCGGCTTTCAGGTCAACCTGGTTGGTTCCGATACAGAAACAACCCACGGCAATCAGTTTCTTTGCAGCACTAAAAACGTCTTCTGTTAGCTGGGTACGGGATCGAATGCCAACAAAGTGGGCATCTTTGATGGCTTCCAGCAGTTCTTCACCTGCCAGAGAACCTTTATGGTACTCGATATTGGTATAGCCAGCGTGCTGTAAAACTTCAATTGAAGAAGGGTGAACGCCTTCTAACAACAGAATTTTAATCTTTTCTTTATCCAGTGAAACTTTAGCCATTGGGTTCTCATCCTTAAAAACATGAGTCTAGGCATTCAGGCGGGAAACCAGCTTTTTGGCAGGAAAGAGACGGTAAGGTTATTTTCCTGCATGCTGATAAGGCCTGGCGTTAACTCAAACGATTGCTACATGCTGATATTAAAGTATCAAAAAATAACCAGTAAGGGTAAGAATATTACAATATAGATAATAAAAAACGGCATAAATTATGCCGTTTTGTAATCAAATAACGTAAACCTGTGGCGCAGTTTGGCTAACAGGTTTATTTTTCAAACTTTTTCACGCCGTCAGGAGAACCGACCAGCAAGACATCCGCACCACGGTGTGCAAACAGGCCTACGGTGACAACGCCAGGAAGGGCATTGATCTGGTCTTCCATGGCTTTCGGGTCAGTAATTTCCATGTTGTGAACATCCAGGATGATGTTGCCGTTATCGGTTACCACGCCTTCGCGATATACCGGATCACCCCCCAGTTTCACCAGCTCGCGGCCAATGTATGAGCGGGCCATCGGGATCACTTCGACTGGTAGCGGGAACTGGCCCAGCACGTCGACTTGCTTGGTATCATCAACGATACAGATAAACTTCTTGGCAATAGCAGCAACGATCTTTTCGCGAGTCAGGGCTGCGCCGCCGCCTTTGATCATGTCGTAGTCGCCGTTGATTTCATCAGCACCATCGACATACACGTCTAGGCTGGAAACTTCGTTTGCATCCAGTACCGGAATGCCGATTTGTTCAAGGCGTTCGGTTGAAGCGACAGAGCTTGAAACTGCACCTTTGATTTCTTCTTTACGGGTTTCCAGAGCATCGATGAAGTGATTAACGGTTGAGCCTGTGCCTACACCCACAATGCTGCCTTTCTTTACGTAGTCCAGAGCAGCCCAGCCAGCAGCTTTTTTCATTTCATCTTGTGTCATGCCTTTCTCCTAGTGATGACAAACGTTGCGCGAAGCGCTGATTATAGCTAACTGGGCTAGCGGCGTCAGGCCAAATCTTTGACGAAGTTCGCTGTTCATCATATCAAAAAACACAAATCTATTAATAACATAAGCTTAGCTTTATCTGTTGTGGCACGTAAAAACCAAACGTTTGCGTGAACGGACCGATAGATGCCGAAAAAGACAGCAATTAGCTTGTTGATTCAGTGGGGGTATTGCTCACCAGGTAAAGTGGTAGGACGGAGTGAGAATTTCCGGCAGGGGAACATCCCAGGCCTCAAAGGGCAGATTGTTGACCTGCTGACAGTCATGGGCCAAGCCCAGCGGGCGCGGTCCCTGCCTTTCGTAGTGCCAGCGGCTGAGGGTGCGATCATAATAGCCGCCGCCCATGCCCAGTCGTTGTCCCGTGCTGTCAAAAGCCACCAGCGGGGTGCAGATCAGATCCAGTTCGTGGACGGGTTTGACCAGGCGAATATCCAGCACGGGCTCTTGAATTTTATACTTGTTCAGCGCCATACGTGTTGCCGGTGTGTAATGGAGAAACAGCAGGTGTCCTTTGCTAAAAGGGTGCAGAACCGGCAGGTAAACCTGTTTGCCGTGTTCCCACAACCAGTCAATCAAGGGCTGGGTGTCAATTTCGCCGTCATTGGATAAATACAGGGCGATATGCTGTGCATCTAGAACGGATTGGAGCTGCTGGAACCGTACGAGCAGTTCCTGGGCATCATGCTGCTGTTGTTCCGGGCTCAGGGCGCGACGAAGCAAACGAACGTGTTGACGAATATGCTGACGGGGGGAAGATGGCTGAACAGGTAATCTCATAGGTCATCCAATGACTGAGGGTGTTCTGAGTATAGAAGAAGCGAGTTGGTGACAGACGAGTTGCTGTTAACTCGGTTCTCGTAATCTGGAGAAGGTATGCCCCAAGGTGCCGTTGCGAATTGTGGCCCTTGAACCAGACGTTCAAGGTGGATCAGCAACATTAACCGCAGGCTTCTCAGTACGGGCTGAGCATGCTCAATAGCTAATAAAAAGCTGATCCTGGGTATTTGCTTATCGGCTCGGGGACGTTAATTCACTGACGTACACCCCAGGGTCAATTCATTATCAACGCTTTGGTTGATTTTGCAATGCTTTATCCAAACTTTCTGCTAGTTCACTGATTCGATTGGATAAATTTGAATCATTGCCTTGTTGTTCTTTACGTTCGCTATGCAGCTCGTTACAAATATTCAGACCGGTAAACATCAACAGCTGCTCGATGTTGCTGATATTAGTTCGCTCGGAGAGATCCTTCAGGCGCTGGTCAAAATCTTTTGCTGCTTCGCGAAGCGCATCCTCCTGACCGGTCGGGCAGTTTACCCGCAGGATACGGCCCATTACTTGAATTTCAACTGCCTGAGTACTCATAAACTTCTAATCTGCTCCGTGCCAGATAGCTAATATGGCATTCCGCTTGCGATACGCGATAGGTGGCTAAATATAGAAAAAGCCCATTCAACATGCAAGCTTGCTCATCACGCTTTGCCACAAATGGTTACTGACTAGCCAGATCATCATCAGGGGTATGTATAGTGGGAGGCAAACTGGAACAGATGTCGCGAAATGTCCCGTTTTGAGATGCCTGCCGGTGTTACCTTATTCCGTTGCGATTGGCGAGCTATTGAATTGTTATCAGGTTATTAGCCTGTTGGTAGGCTAAGTGTTAGCATAACACCATTGAGATTGGCACCAACGAAATTAAGGTGAAAGGCCCATGAGCGATGTTAAATTACCTGCATATGATGTTGTTGAAGCAGCACTGAAAGATCACGGTCTAGCGGTGACGCCATCAGAGCTTCACGGCTTGCTGAGCGGGATGGTCTGCGGCGGTATGGCGGTGGATGATGAAAGCTGGGTGGGACCGGTCTGTGACTACGCCAACGAGGGCGCACCTTTAACTGATGGTGCAAAAACGGCTGTTCGCGCCGTGTTTGATGCCGTGTCTGCTGAAATGGGGCAGTTGGCTAAAACCCTGTTTACTTCAACGGCAGCGGAGCTGGCTGATGTCGAGTTTTCTGTCTCGCTGCTGCTCCCTGCTGGAGAGGCTGATTTGATGGTGCGTGCCGAGGCATTGAGCGAATGGACAACCAATTTTATCTCGGGGCTGGGGCTGATGGGGCTGGAGAAAGCCAAACTGTCACCAGAGGTTACCGAGGCAGTATCGGTGCTGGAGGAGATCTCCCAGTTAGGTATCGACGAAGACGACGATATGTCAGAGCAGGCGCAACTGTTTGAAAATGTAGTTGCCTATGTGCCGGAGTGTGTACTGACCTGCCTGGTTGAGCTGAGCCAGCGACCAGGTGCCGTTGAAGAGCCGGCTATCCCGGGGATCGGCCAGGGTGATAAGCCAACACTGCATTAATTTGATACGCGAAGGGGTTGGATGTGAAGCAGTATGATGTGGTCATTGCTGGTGGGGCAATGGCTGGCGCAACACTGGCAATTGCACTTAACGCACTGAGCAAGGGCCAACTTAAAATTGCAGTCGTCGAAGCGGTTGCACCTAAACTGGATCAACACCCGGGCTACGATGCCCGGAGCATCGCGCTATCGTTAGGGTCGGCCAATATTCTGCAGGATATTGGTGTCTGGTCGCCGATGGCTGAAGTCGCAACACCGATTTCGCATATTCATGTCTCTGATCAGGGGCATGCCGGTATAGTTCATGTCGATGCCGGCGAAGAAGCTGTTGATGCACTTGGTTACGTGATAGAGCTAGCAGATGCCGGTGCGTTACTGCACAAGCAACTGAGTGATCTGGAGCAGGTTGAGCTGCTCTGCCCGACGGTTATCACGGATATCGAGCGCAGTCTGGAGGCGGTTACGCTTACGTTGGATCAGGGCGATAAGATCACGGGCAAATTGTTGGTTACGGCTGACGGCGCCTTGTCGGCGTGCTGTGACATGCTGGGGATCGGGCGTAGCGAGTATGACTTTGAACAGGTTGCGGTTATTGCCAATATAACCACAGCGCAAGCCCATCAGGGGCGCGCCTTCGAGCGCTTTACGCCCTATGGGCCTGTTGCGTTGCTGCCGATGTCGGAAGGGCGCAGTTCGCTGGTGTGGTGTATCCGCCCTGAGGATCAGCGCAAGGTCATGGACTGGAGCGATAAGCAGTTTTTGGCCGAGTTGCAGAAGGCCTTTGGCTGGCGGCTCGGACAGTTGGTCAAGACAGGTGCCCGCTGTGCCTATCCGCTCTTGCTGCGTCAGGCCCGTCAGCTAACCTCCCACCGGGTTGCCGTGGTGGGGAATGCCGCGCAAACTCTCCATCCGATTGCCGGGCAAGGCTTTAATCTCGGTCTGCGAGATGTAATGACACTGGCTGAAGAGATCGCCCATGGCCTTGAGGCCGGGGAAGAACCGGGCAGTGTGAAGACGTTGAGTCGATATCGTCAGCGCCGTACCCCGGACCGAGAAGCGACGGTCAATATGACCGCGGGTCTGGTCAGCCTTTTTGCCAACAGCAGTTTTCCTCTGGTGGTCGGAAGAAATAGCGGCCTGATGGCAATGAGCCTATGCAATACTTTAAAAGCTCCGCTGGTACGGCGGGCTATGGGACAGGGAGAAAGATAACAATGATGCAAAGTGTAGATATTGCCATTATTGGCGGCGGAATGGTTGGTTTGACGCTGGCTGCTGCGCTTGCCGATACAGAATTGCGAGTGGCGGTTATTGAAGGCCGGCTGCCGGAGCAGACGCTTGAACCATTACCGGATTTACGCGTTTCAGCTCTTAGCCGGGCCAGTGAGCGTATTTTGCACCGTGTTGGCGCCTGGTCGGGTATCGAAGCGCGTCGCCTGAGCCCGTATAGCAAGATGCAAGTATGGGAGCAGGACAGCTTTGCCAGCATCGATTTTGATGCCGAGCGACTGGCTCAGCCGAATCTGGGACATATCGTCGAAAACCGAGTGATCCAGCTGGCTTTGCTGGAGCGTGTACAGCAGTTGCCGAATGTGACGGTAATGGCCCCCGAACGTTGTCAGAATATTGCCTTTGGCGAAAGTGAAGCCTGGCTGAGCCTGGAATCGGGTCAGAGCCTGACAGCCAAACTGGTTGTCGGCGCCGACGGTGCCAACTCCTGGCTGCGCCAGCAGCTCGATATTCCATTGACCCACTGGGATTACGGCCACAGTGCCATTGTTGCCAATATCCGGTGCACGGAGCCCCATGAGAAAACGGCTCGCCAGATTTTCCGCCCACAGGGACCATTGGCCTTTCTGCCGTTGCCGGACAGCGATTTGTGCTCGATTGTCTGGTCTGTGGCACCGCAGGATGCCGAGCAGCTTTGTGCGCTGCCAGACGAGGAGTTTAACAAGACCCTGACTGCCGCCTTTGATCACCGGTTAGGCTTGTGCAAGGTGGAGGGAGATCGTCAGGCCTTTCCGCTGAAAATGCGCTATGCCCGCGATTTTGTTCGCGAACGGGTGGCGCTGGTCGGTGATGCGGCGCATACCATTCACCCATTGGCCGGGCAGGGGGTGAACCTGGGCTTGCTTGATGCCGCCAGTTTGGCGCAAGAGCTGAAAGCGCTGTGGCTGCAAGAGCAGGATATCGGCAAGAAAGCGAATTTGCGTCAGTACGAACGTTGGCGTAAGGCCGAGGCGGCTAAAATGATCACCGCAATGCAGGCGTTTCGTGATCTGTTTGATGGCAGCAATCCTGCCAAGAAACTGGTCCGCGATATCGGGATGTTCATTGCCGATAAGGCGCCGGGCGTGAAAGATGAATTTATGCGCCGGGCACTGGGGCTATCCGGGGAGTTACCGGATTTAGCCAGGCACTAACTAATTCCATGCCGGTATTGCTAGCAGAATGAACCGTCTCGTTTGAGGCGGTTTTTTTGTTTGTCGCTAATTCGTAGGGATT
>NZ_JAKRFQ010000129.1 GCF_022347985.1 Photobacterium sp. OFAV2-7 | reverse complement strand
TTTGGTGCAGCAGGTGACGTCGTAACTGTCGCTGAATGTTAGAAGCGACGGAAAGTACTGTACTGTTCTCGTCAAAAGACAAATGCAGCGGAAGGATGTTAGCTACCATCGAAGGCACATCGCGAAGGGCTTTGATTTGTCTTGCGGCTACAGGCATACCGACAGCAAGTTCAGATTGGCCTGTCAGGCGATGCAGGTAGGTGGCACAGAGTGCCATCAGAACGGAGGACATTCGCAGTTTATGCTCAGCGGTGACATCTCGTAACTGGTGTAACACAGGGCCGTCGAATACTTTTCTCAGGCGGTTTAATTTGGCTAGGGGAGCATCCCCCGGAACAAGTTGCGTGGGCTCTGGCAGGTCTAGGCAATACTTTTGCCAATAAGCCTGATCCTTTACCATCATCTTGCTATTTCGATATTCGTCTTCAGCGATAAAAATACTGCTTAGAGGCGGCAGATTTCGCGCTTCAACTGTTTCACCACGGCATAGTTTGTTGTAGTGCGCAGCAATATTGCCGGATAGAATGCCGTGTCCCCAACCATCAACGACCAAGTGGGATGCCAGTTCGATGATTCGGTATTGAGACGGTGCCAATCGAACTACAATATATCGGGCTAGCGGTCCGTTTATAAGGTCCATATCCTGACTGAGCAGGTTGCTAAGAAGCCGTTCGTATTCCTGCTCAGGGTCTTGTGATATCGAGACGTCATGGAAATCGACTTTTTTCCCAGCTTGAGTGTCAGGTGCATGGATGAATTGTGTGAATAGCCCTGTTTCTGTCTGTATATCGAGCGTCGTTCTTAGGGTTTCTGTTTCAGTGAATTGAACCTGAATTGCCTGTTCTAGTTTTGAAAGGTCTAGTTCGCCATGAAATTCAAGTACGTCGCATAAGTGATAGTTGAGATTATGTCCTGACTGGCTGATAGCCAGACAGACTTCTTGTTGGGCTGCACTTAGCGAACAGCTAACTTTATCAAACATCAATGATCCTTTAATACCAGTAGCTTGTTAGTAGAAACTGACAAAGATTTATATAAATGTTTTTGTCAGTTAATAGGGAGGCTCACCAACTTTAAATTAGTGAATGGTTTATTTTCATCTTTGTTTATAGTTACTTCTGTTTATTTGTTTACCTTATAGTCTACAAATCGTATTGATTGATTGGTTAATAGTCTGTTTTGTTATTTGTGCTTATTATGGTTATCTATATAAGACAGACGGTAGATAAGCTAATCTGTGTTTATATTATGTCGATGATTTTATGCTTAAGTTTTAATTTGAGTTGAGAAATAATGGTGAGAGACTGATTTGTTACGATGAATAGTGCGAGTGATAACAAAGTTTAGAATGAGTAGATGAAGTTAGGTAGGCTAAAACGGAATGAAGTATTGGGCTTTTATCTGTATTTCTCAATATTGTAATTATTAAAGCACTAAATTGTGTAGTTACTCATGCTTAGATGGAATGCTCTAATGTTTAATCTGTTATTATATGGAAAAGTCAGAGTGGCAACGTACGATCTAGTAATAAAAATAGAATATGGATTTAAAGCTAGCCAAGCGAAGTACTAGCTTTGGATATGAGTATATTGTACTTATTTAAATTATTCTTCAGTTAAGAATCTTTGTATAACTGAACAACAGATTTGTGGACATTCTTTATGCGCTTCATGTTCTGCGAACGCAATATTCATGAATGCTGCATTGTCGATCTGATCTACTATCTCAACTGCTTCTTGAAGAGAAAGTAAGAAATCACTGTCACCACGTATTATAAGTGTCGGGCATTTTATAGTACGAATATCGCTGCTGGGATATCCGGAACGTGCTGTATCCATCCAGACTGTTTTTACTTCATTGACGAGGCGTTCAAAATCCGGTTGTGGGTTAATCTTGTTATAGTAGGAAACTGAATCCGGAAACATGTCTAGCCAGTCATCGGGAGTAACATGTGCTAAAAACTCGATGGATGGATCATTCTCTTCTAAACGCCATTGCGAGCCTATCGTTATAAGTTTTTCAACTTTTGTATTGAATCGAGCAGCCAAGCGATAACTGACTATGCCTCCGTCACTAAAACCTAGAAGAGAAAATGTATCAATAGCTAAATGTTTGAGTATTGCTTCAATATCCTTCTGATATTGTTCGTAACTCAATGGTGCTGTTCCCAGCGTTGATTTACCGTGGCCTCTGAGATCAATACCGATAATTCTATAGCCGTTAGGTATAGCCTCAAGAAGGCAGTTGAGATCTGTGATATAACCTAATCCCCCATGGATTAATACAAGTGGCTTTCCGTGCGGGTTGCCTAAGGTTTCGAAATAAATGTCGGCACCATCAGTTGAAAAATGGTGACCTCCTTTGTGATTGAAAATAGCCAACTTTTTAATCCTTTTAGAGAAAACAATAAAACCTTTATTATGATAAAGATAATAATGATGTTTAGGTTAGAGTAACTATATGGACTACATTATTTTCTGTAAAGAGATAGTGGATATGAACATATTTTATTATTAAATGTATCCCAATGATATGGGATACCATTTGACATTATTGTTAATGTGATAGCAATCGGGTTGGTTAATAACCAGATATATTTAACATTGTGAATACTCATGATGAGTAATTGGTGAAAGTTTTCACATATATTGAAAAGGAGTAATGCCTGTTTGTTGTTTAAAGAAGCTGATAAAGGCACTGTCACTTGAGAATTCGAGCTGATAGGCAACATCGTTAACTTGTAATCCTTCTGATAATAACTCGATCGACTTTAATAACCGCCACTGCTGTCGCCATGCCTGATAGGCCATTCCTGTTTCTTTGCTAAATATTCGGCTGATGGTCTTGCTGCTGGCACCAACAGACTGACTTAGCTGGTTAAGGGGGGGAGCAATATAGGTCGGTTCATTGAGTTGTTGTACCCAGCTCTGCAGGCGACGATCTGATGGCAAAGGCAATTGCAGCAATTCTTCTTTGGCGTTTGCTAGTTCTTCGAAAAACAGAGCTGTAGTGTTTTTTTGCTCGCTTTGTGGTTTATCCCATTCCCAAAAGGCCATGCGCTCAATCAATGCTTTCAGCAAGGGATTAACTTCTACAATTTTTAGCGTCGAAGGGAGTGAGGTATTTAGCGATGGATCAAAATAGAGAGAACGATATTCGACCACATTGGTCATACGCGCACATTGCGGGGTGTTGGCTGGAATCCAGGCGGCCCGTGTTGAAGGCAATACACACTTAATCCCATTGAGTGAGATGCTCATGCAGCCTTTAGGTGCATAGAGAAGTTGTCCTTTCTGATGTTGATGCAATCCGGAGTCATGCTTGCCGACACGCGTTGCTATGCCTATGACAGCATTTTCCATCTCATCGACATTAAAGATGGTGTGTTCACTGAACTCAGCCATTGTCCCAATCTTGATATTTTCTGTTCTAGTTGTGTTATTTGACCATAAGATGGGCACGTAAACTAGCTGTCATTCAAATAGAAGTGCATTGCTCGAAAAATATGAGCTTTGCTATACAGTTAGAGGTTTATGAGATGAAAACAAAACCAGCGCTGGGTTTAATGGTGGTGCTGATAATGTTCCCGCAGATTGTTGAAACCATTTACAGCCCGGTATTACCGCATATTGCCATCAGGTTTGATGTAAGTGTCAAAGCTGCAAGCCAGACGTTGTCGGTATATTTCTTGGCTTTTGCGTTAGGTGTCATTGTTTGGGGAGTGGTGGCAGATCTATTAGGTCGGCGAAAAACAATGTTACTCGGGCTGTCAGTTTATGCGCTTAGCGCCGCCGGTGCGGTGGTTGCCCCAAGTTTTGAACTGCTTATGGTTGCTCGAGGCTTGAGCGCATTCGGGGTTGCCGTTGGATCTGTTGTTACTCAAACCATGTTGCGTGATAGCTATGACGGATCTGAACTAAGCAAGGTGTACTCGTATATGGGAATGGGGATTTCCCTTAGCCCGGTTATCGGCATGATGTCAGGCGGTTTTTTGGCAGAGTGGGGCGGGCATAGCTATGTATTTGTGACGTTGAGCGGTTTGGCACTGGTGCTGCTGATGATCAGCGTTGCGACGCTTCCTGAGACGATGCCAGAGACAATACATGGGACGACTCCTGAGATAACGGCTCCCTCAGCATTAGGTGATTTGTTTCGACAGATGATAAGGGATAACGATATATGGCGTAGTGCGCTGTTGGTTGCGCTCTTTAATGTCTTGCTGTTTTCATACTACTTACAAGGACCATTCTTGTTTGAACAGCTTGGCTATGACTCTATTACGTTTGGTCGAAGTGGTATTGTGCTTGCTATGGGTACATTTGCGGGCAGCCTGCTAAATAAGAGACTGATACAAAAGGGGTTTATTCACCAGAGGCTGATGTTCATTGCGACCTTGCTTGGCTTAGTCGGGGCGATCGGAGTATTGCTTTTGCAAGGTTCATTATGGTTCCTGCTTCCGATGATTTTCGTTGTGATGGGCTTTGGTATCGGTATCCCTAATGTTCTGAGTCAGGCACTGGTTCATTATCGCTCTCAGGCTGGCAGTGCGGGAGCTGTATTGGGACTTCTATATTACCTGATGATTGGAGCCGGACTTGCCGTTGCAGGAACGGTACAAAACCTGGGGATTGTGCTGGTGGCTTGCGCCATCATTGCGGTGTTGACTGTAACCATTAAAGCCAGAAATAGTTGTATAGCATGATGTAAATGCTTTCAGCCTGTTGAAGCTACAAAGTATGGTTCAACAGGCTGAAGGTAAACCCGTTTGTCTCTCAATGGTTATTTTTCCGTGATAATCCCGCGAGACTCAAACACCTCTTTAGCCGCTGTCATGCCATTGATAGCCGCAGGAAAACCGGCATAGACAGACATTTGCAGGATCACTTCGGTGATCGCTTTGGGTGTGCAGCCAATGTTAAGCGCACCGCTGATATGACCTTTGAGCTGTGGCTGGCAATTGCCCAGTGCAGTTAGTGCGGCAATCGTTGCCAGCTCACGGGTCTTAAAATCGAGTCCTTCACGTTGCAATACATCACCGAACGGATATTCAATGGTGTACTTAGCTAAATCCGGACAAATCTCACTGAAGCTTTCAATTAGCCCATCTGCGGCATTGGGATCGAGTTCATTGAGTTGCTTCAGCCCTTTTTCGTATCTTTCGCTCATGTCATAACCATGTGGGTGTTATTCGTATTGCGTTGAAAAATAACATTATCAATAACAGGAGCCAACGATAATTTCTGCCTCCCTATATTTCTGCTTCTCTATAAGAATGACAACAGGAAAAATACAGCCATGCTGATAACGGCGGTAAGCAGTACACTTTTCAATTTCCAGGCCAGTAACACGGCGACAATCGCTGCAACCAGATAGGGGTTATGCCACGAGACGGAGAGCTCGCCTTCAGGCAAGAAGACTATCGGTGCCCAAATTGCAGTAAGAACGGCAGGGCTGGAGTAGCTCAATAGTTTTTGGGCCTGGGCATTAAGTCTCAGAGGAAGCCTTGGCTCCAGAAACAAGTAGCGACTGGAGAAAACAAGCAGAGCCATTGCCAGAAGAGTTAACCAAATCATGCGTCTTCTCCTTTTTCTTTCCCTTTCTCTTTCTCGATAGGACTGACAACGTATTTATCGTAGCTGTAGCCGGCGACCATCGCAGCCAGGCTGGCCAGCATTAAACCGCCTTCCACGTTATAGGCCTGTAATACAACAGAGAGGCTCAAGGCAACAACCACTGAAACCAGTACGGATGCATTTTTGACTGTCGGGACCACAAGGGCAATGAAGGTCGCCGCAATAGCAAAATCTAACCCGAGGCTATCAAGATTGGGGATGAACTTGCCAGCGACGATGCCTGCCAGCGTAGCCAGGTTCCAACAGATGTAAAACCACAAGCCGGCCCCAAGGGCATACCAGCGGTTAAATATCTTGGGAGACTGATGGCCGCAAAGGGCAAACAGTTCATCAGTTAGCAAAAAGCCGAGGCCAATTCGCCACTTTAACGGCAGCGGGCTGATTTTGTCGCGCATTGTGATGCTGTAGAGCAAATGACGCGAGGTAATAAACAGGGTAGTTAGCAAGATAGTTGCCAGACCAGCTCCTACTTTTAGTAAGCCCGTCGCAACTAGCTGGGCAGAGCCTGCAAATACAATGGCCGAGAGAGCCTGACTCTGAAATGGGTTTAGGCCTATATCGATTGCGAACGATCCGGCCAGTAACCCCCATGGAATCACCGCAACGCACAGCGGGCTGACGGCTAGTGCACCTTGTCTGAAGAGGGTACGTTTTTCCTGAGATGTCTGTTGCTGACTACTGTTATCTGTCATGTCTTGATGAGAAGCACCTGTCCTGTCAGGCGCGCCTCCGTCATTAGTTGTGATGGATGTTTGCATTGAGCGTTTCTTCTTTGTTATCAGTAATGCTTTTTACTTTATGAATTAATCACAATACAAACTTGTACGTTATTGCTCAATAGAGGGAGATATAACGGTTCAGATGATGGCTAGCGAGCCACTTGCTTGGCAAACTGACCGGGTGTAATACCCATGGCTTTTTTGAAATGTCGGTGGAGGTGGCTTTGATCATGAAAACCAGATTCTTGCGCCGCATCCGAGACTGTGTGCCCCCTTCGAATCAGTTGTTTAGCCAGACGAAGCCGCGCCTGAATTTGGTAGGCATGGGGTGGAAAGCCGTATTCTTTCGTGAATGCCCTCACGAGGTGATACGGGCTGAATGAGGCCAGGTTTGCCAGCTCCTGAAGGGAGATGTCGGCGCTCGGGAAATCATCAAGAAACTCTTTGACCAGTTTTAGCTGGCGTTGTGCCTTCGATACATCCTGAGGTGCGGTGGGTCGCTTGCCGTGCTTGCACATTAGCTTGGTCATTACACCGTAAAGCAAGGTCTCCCGCAGCAGGCGGTTGTCTGATTTTTCCAATGTTTCAAAGACCAGTCGAAGTTGGCTGGCGAGCTCGGGATCATAGACGACCGGTGAAGGAAAGTACGGCGCTCCGTTACTTGATAAACCAGCAGCCAGTTCGTGGCTAATGGTTTCAAATTGATCGGGGAGGGGATACATCGCCTTGTATGACCAGCCGCCTTCGCTGGCAGAATGACCGCTATGTACTTCATCTGCATTGACTAAAATGATACTGCCTTGTGGGGCAACATGGTTACCGCCGGTACGATAGAATTGCTGGGCACCGTTTTCAATTACACCAACGGTGTAGCCTTCATGGCTGTGGCGTGAAAAGTTTTGGCGGTGATAGTCGGCATCAAGTAGATCAATACCGCCCATTTCATCGGCAACACTATAGGTAGCCCGTTCCTTCTTCGGCGATTGTTTTTTCTTTGAATCCATTGTCTTGCTTTCTCCATCACCTCGTTTGATTGAGGCTATTAATGAGTATAACGAAGTGATACCAAATGCGTTTGTACAAAATTGCTCTTTGTAATACGTGGTTGAAGCAATTGAAATAAAGAAGGCATTAAAAAGTATAGGAAAGGTGCTCTGTGTGAGATCGTAGCTACGTAGCAAGCATTTTATAGCAGAGTTATAGCTAAGATTAATAGGGATGGTTTAGGTGTACGGCTCATGATTGACTTGGCACTTTGGTAACTGTTACTCGGCCTGTTCAGACAAGTAGCAGATTAGAGGCAAGCTGTTGCTAAATCTGCAGGCATGCACACCGCCTGGAATCGCCGTTCCACCAAAGCCTTGACCCTTGGAGATAAGCCGACTCTGAAGGTATCGAGTGTGTTGGATTTAGACTCTAAGTTAGGGTGTTATAGAAGCTGACAGGCAATATAGGTTTGGCTGTCAGCTTGGTTGTAGAGAAAGGGGGCATGAATGTGTCAGCGTTAATGCTTTTGCTGTTATCGGCGAGATATCGCTAGCATTGGAAAACTGACCTAGACAAATTGTCGACGACGCGACTTAGCAGCCACCAGAATCCCATTCAAATTGTCCTGTAAAAGCATTAAACTTTTGTTTGGCTTGGTACTTAATCTGACGGCCATCATCGTAGGTTCTGTAGCAAGTCGAATTAATACAGCGTGTATTACAAGACACTCGTCCCGCTACTTTAGCGGGTCTTGAAGGGAAAAGAGAGCCGTTTGACGCTGACGTTTTTTTGCTCGTCATTTTAGTCGTT
>NZ_JAKRFQ010000128.1 GCF_022347985.1 Photobacterium sp. OFAV2-7 | reverse complement strand
AACCCACCTATGGCAAGGCCAAACCCCAACCATTGAATGGCTGTTAGTCTTTCCCCCTGCCACAGTCCATACCCCAACATAGTTGTCTGCACAGCAGCAAAAAGCAGTAATGCGCCGGTCGCAGCCGGCAAACTGATGTAGGCAAAGGAAAACCCTGCCGCATAAGTAAACAAGGCAAGGGCTGACAACCAGTTCCCTTCAGTATGCCGGGCATTACTTTTCCGGGTAGAAATCAGCCACAATACCGCAGCTCCCGAAACCAGACGAATAGTGGTAAAGGTGGCAGCATCGATATCTGTTTCCAGCAACGCCACCCTGTTTAGTAATGAGTTTCCGGCAAATGCCAGCATTGCGAGAGTAGTCACCGCCATCACTCTCGAGAATGGCTTTTCATCCTGTGTCATTTATCCAACCAATAACGTTGTAACCATCATCCACAAGTGAATAGGAATAAAAAAGCAGCCCCCACCAATGTTGGGAACTGCTCTTTAGTATGGCTGATGTATCAAGTGTTACTGCTCTTCCGCTACAGCTCGACAACGACCTTCTTGGCCAGTGACATTGCCAAGTTATTATCGTAATACGCCGCCTCGTTGATAAAGTGCGGATAAGCTTCATAGTCGCCAATCCAGCAAACTTCCTTACCATCAAATAAGGTGAAAATCGGATCTCCCGAGCGAATTGGCTTAAAATCGGCATCCTGGACATTCCGATGAACCATACCGATTCGTTCACCATGTTCATCTTCCGGCAGCTTCAGCGTTTCTTCATATTTATATGCTTCATAGCTTGCAGGCAATGACGGAAGAGAGTCTGTATTGTGCAGTTCAACATAATCAAGAATATGCTGGGTCATCTCTTCCATCCAGTCGAGCACATCCTGGCGGATCACTGACTGAGACTGCGGGCCGACTTCAACAATCACGCCTTGCTTGGTGATAGAGCTTAGGAAGTAATGCTCATCAACCGATGTCTGGTCTTCCAGCACCACAACGGCTTCAGGCATTTTAGCCTTAACGTAAGCACCCATCTTGCGGTTAAATGCATCGGACTGCAGTAAGATCAGCGTCGGCCCCATATTACTGGTGGTATTGTGCAGGTCGATGATGAAGTCTGTTTTGGCATTTCCTTTCGGGCCAATCTGAAGGTTGATAGCCTTCGCCCGACTCTGCTCGTAATTAGCCAGTTCAGGGTTATTCAAATCTTCAAGGCTGAATTGTCGGTTCAGATCGCAATCAAGATAGCGCTTGTTTTCCTCAAACGCTTTCGGGTTGGCAAAAACAGTCTGGGTCGCAAAGGAGTCTCGGGCGATTAGCTGCGGATCTTGCTGCCATTTTCGAAGCAGGTAAATCCCGCTGAATTCATTTCCATGTGTGCCGCCGACAACAGCAACCGAATTAATTGTATTCGTCCTTGTATTCACAGGCCTGGCTCTCACTCGTTATTCTTAGAAATACACTGAAATGAATACCAGTTTCACTCACGTTTTGCCAGAGAAACAAGCTAATTTTCGACAGGTCGGGTTTGCGCCAGCTTAAGATAAGAATGTAACTCGTCATTTTTATACTCTATCGCCGAGTGAATATTGACGGTTCGATTGGCTATTACTGCACAACGGAACAGGTCTTCACCTTTGTGAATGACCATTTCAATCACACCGTCTACCAGCTCCCACCAACCCGAGTGTTGTTGGCGATTAAATAGCGTATATTCATTAAGCGTCCCATCCGGGAAAAACGTCAGCTCGGTAACAAACCCTGCACTACAGGTTTTCAGCCACTGCTGTGATGCTATCTCTTCGAGTGAGAAGTTTCGTTTGTTCGACAGCCACTCATGCATACTGGCCTGTTCATCCGAATCAAGAGATGGCAAGGCATCCAAATCCAGTAACCTGACCCGTTCTGACTCCCGCAAATACAGTTGAAGCAACTGGCATGTTTTCTTCTCTGACATCCATATCACCTTTACATATCATTATGTTAGGAACGAAATTAAACCCTATTCGGTTATCTTTCACGGACTAAAGAATCAAACTGTTAAGCTACTCAAAACTTAACCTTACCTCTGAGGGACTTTGTCTGGCCTCGCTGCGTTTTTTTATCCATTCTGCGTTTCTGAGAGCCTTTAGTCGGCTTGGTTGCTCGCCGTGCTTTCTGCTGAACGACTGATGCCTGAATCAGCTCCTTGAGCCGTAATAATGCATCTTCCCTGTTCTGCTCCTGCGTCCGATATTGCTGGGCCTTGATGATAATAATCCCATCCTTCGTAATACGGTGGTCAGAAAGTTTCAGCAAGCGCTCTTTATATAAAGCCGGAAGGGATGAACGCTTTATATCAAACCGAAGATGAATAGCGCTGGAAACCTTATTCACATTCTGGCCTCCCGCCCCCTGAGCGCGAATAGCTGACATTTCGATTTCCCACTCAGCGAGCTGGACAGAATTGGAGATAGTTAACATGGAAAGAAGTACAAACCTATAACGAAAAGGTATTCAAACCTCGATTATACCACTGATCCAGTAATCCTTTGAAAGCAAGCCAAATGTGATCATGCTTACAGGCTCGTTCCATGACAGTATAGACATTCATGGAGAACCAGTATTCTTTGCAAAATCACATGTTATTACAGTTATATCCATGAACTTACTGATTGAATTTCTGACAGACTCAGGCCAGTTTATTCGTCCCTGGCTAAGCGAAATCTCCACTGCTATGGTGGCTTGTCTACTCGTAGTGTTCGGTGCTGATATTAACCGGGTACTCAGACGCCAGCTGTCCGGCACTAACTTTTTAATACGCACTCTTGTATTTGTTCTGGTCAACGCCTTCGGTTACGGCTTTTTGATTGTGTCTGTCTCTCCCTGGCTGGCCAAGCAACTTAGTCATATACCCAGCCAATGGTTGATCTGCCTGGTTGTCGCAACTTTTTTCTTTGTCGGCTCATGGGCACAACGCAACAGGCAGGTTTAGTACACCTATCTGTCAATCCACAGATAAAACAAAACCCGGCATTGATGCCGGGTTTTGGTTATATCTTAACTATCAATGATCACACTCTGCGATATGGCAGGTACACCGGCTCCCACATATGCTCGGCCAGCTCCAGCTCGATATCTTTACCCCGCAAAATGCTGTTCGGATCCGTAGCCTGCATATTAGTAAGAATACTGGTCGCGACTCGATGAGAAACGTCTTTCAGCTCACTGATCCTCGGATATACGCAACCGGCAGCCAAATCTTCTTCTGACACACATTCAGCCAGCGCGTAAGAAGCCATGGTGAACATATCCAAATTGATCGTCTTGGTACGCGAGACAATGGCAGCCAAACCGACTCCCGGGAAGATAAACACATTGTTACCCTGCCCAATTCGGTATTCATAGCCGTTGTAGCTGACATTATCAAACGGACTACCTGTCGCCACGATCGCTTGCCCGTCACTCCACTTATAAATATCTTCCGGAAGCGCCTCGCAATTGGCTGTCGGGTTAGAAAGCGGGAATACCATCGGACGCTTGGTATATTCCATCATTTTCTGCACATGTTCTTCTTTGAACGCGCCGCCAATACCGCTGGTGCCCAACAAGACCGTCACCGGATAATTATCGATCAACTCTGTCAGTGATACTTTACCGAGCACTTCGGTATGCCAGCTCTCTGCAATCGAACGCGGCTTGGCATAGCGTTTCTTGTACTCATCCAGCCCTTCGCGGTCATCGAAGACCAATCCCTGAGAATCCAGAATAAAGATCTTGTCTCTCGCTGCCGCATGAGAACAGCCTTCTTTCAACAAACCGGCATAAATCTGATCCGCAACCCCAACCCCGCCGGCTCCGGCACCGTAAACCACATACGATTGATCAACGAGCGATTCACCCTTGATTTTGACTGCGCCCAGAATACCGGCAAGCACCACCGAGCCCGTACCCTGAATGTCATCGTTGAACGACGGCAGGAAGTCTTCGTAGTCAGCCAGATTATCAAAGGCGTTCGACTTGCTGAAATCTTCCCACTGCAATACAGCTTTAGGGAAATGTCGTTTCACCTGACGGACAAACTTTTTGATAAAGGCTTTGTATTCCTCGCCGCGCATACGCTTGCGAGGTACGCCAAGATACATAGGATCATCCAGCAAGTCCTGGTTATCTGTACCCACATCAAGAGCGATAGGTAAACAGTGTGCAGGATGAATCCCCGCCCCCAAGGTATAGAGCGACAACTTACCGATTGGGATCCCCATGCCGCCAACCCCTTGGTCACCCAGTCCCAAAATCCCCTGGCTGTCCGTTACCACGATAATTTTGATATCTTTACCGGTAAAGTGACGGGCCTGCTCACCCATATTGTCGACGTTGTCTTCTGTAATGTATAAACCACGTGCCTTCTGATAGCGGTGGCTAAATTCCTGACAGGCCTTACCCACAGTCGGGGTATAGATAATCGGTGTCATCTCTTCGATATGGCGAGACAGTAACGCATAAAACAGAGTCTCGTTTCGGTCCTGGAGGGCGCGTAGGAACAGGTACTTCTCAATATCTGTCGACGCATTTCTAAAACCGTCGTAAACACGGTTAAGCTGGTCATCAAAGGTCTGAACACGCGGGGGTAACAAGCCACTCAGCTGAAAAGCTTCTCTTTCCTCGTAGGTAAATGCAGTACTTTTGTTGAGTGTCCGGTCATTAAGCAGCTCTGTTCCGGTTAAAGAAACAGGTCTGAATTCATTGCCATTTTCATCTTTCCAACGCAGGTATTTGCCTATCGTCATGGTATCCCTCCAGTCTTATTTTCGACAATCAGTCCTCATTAATTTCCTGCGGCGATGACAGACAATTGGAGGGCTGACATTGACTCCTTTAGGAGATAACGAAAGATTCTACGCCCTTAACTAGATGAAAAATGTGATATTCGGAGAATAATTAGTTGATTTTATAGTGATAATTTAAAAGAAAACCCGCTGTAATAGCGGGTTACCAATGACTAGAAAGTGAACGTTCGGCCGCTGGCCGTCAGTACTTCGTCAACAAAGCTAGAATCGATTGTTAATTGATCCCCTGCATTTTCAGGGTCATCTTCACTGCCGTTACATACCAAGACAACGTCATAGCTACCTAAAGGCACATATCCGACTTCAAACTTACCGGACACAGAATCAACTCCAACAGACGTGTAAGGTTCATTGGCCGATCCTAGGTCGCCATGAACACCACCGGTAGGCGCTGTATAAACATAAACGAACGCATCATTGATGTTATTGCCGCAAGCTCCGCCACCCAAGGTAACTTCACCAGAGATCGTTGCGACATCCTGGTTGTTGCCCAAGCGAACGCCGCGCGGCTTCAGTTGATAACCATTGGCATTTTCAACCATGCTCTTACGCAAATCGAATTCCAGTGTATAGGCTTGAGTTGCATTTGCCTGTACATCAAAGCCATCAAGTTTCAGCTCGCCGCTAGGTACTCGTATTCCCTCTGTGGCACTTGTGTCTGTTACAACATGCGAATACGGTGTGCCATCGGTGTAATTACCTTTTTCAAGCACTGACAGACGCATCTGAGTATATTGGCCGGCTTCCATCTGCTCATCACTCAACACCTGCAGTGACTGTTCGCCTTGATAAGCCATCAGGTTGATGACCATAAACGCCGGGTTTCCATCGCTATCTTGCGGAATTGCAAGACCATCAGGAATACACTCCGCCGAGCTTTGATCTGAGGCAAAAGACGTCGTCCCCCAGCTGGACTCACCACCGTTTGTGTGATGTACCGTGATCTTATCGAATGCAACGCAGACTTTGCTCAAACCGTCGACTGGCGCATCTGAAAATGCCAAATTAAACTGAACAGTATTGCTACTATCACCAGACGAACCAGAACCACACCCCACTAACGCCAGACTCACTACGCTGGCAACCATCAACTTGCGCATTGATAAAACTTTCAATTAATAATTCTGCCCGAAGAATATCCAGCCTCATGCCGTATTCAAAACCAAGAGTTCCCATTTGACGCAAGTCTGACAGAGATTTTACAAAACGGCCTAACAGTGCAATAGATAAGCAAAAATGCGCTTCCCAACAAGCTAGTTACTACTTGTAAAAAAGAAGCCTCACAGTGTGAGGCTTCCTGATAATAAAACTACAGCGTATCTAAAGAACTCAATTAAGCTAATGCCGTTTCCACCGCCCGAAGTACCTGGCGATCATTCTCAACTCGCTTGATCCAGCCGTCGGATTCCATCCGGTTCAATACCGGGATCATATACTTTCGCGACAAGCCGGTTCGATCTCTGGCATCGGAGATCTTAAAGCGCTCATTGACTTCCCGCCCTTCGATGATGTCATTGACCAGATTATCGTAGAGGCCTTTCTCGTAGTAAATTTTACCCTCAAGCGGAACTGCGAAACCAAGGCGCACCAAGTTTCGCAACTCTTTTTGCGCCCCCGGAATTTTCTCTTTATCCGCTTCGTAGCCCTGCTTTTCAGCCTGGCTCATTCGCTCTAAAATCTGTTTTGCCGTTGGAGAAAGCTGGGCTTCACTTCGCCCACTACCAAGCGAGAAGAGCTCGCCGCTCTGCTTCAGTTTGCCGTCTTCGACTAACTGCTGTAGCAAAGCTGACAAGACATTCATCGGCAACTGGACCTTGCCGCTTAGCTCATTGACGGATAAATCAATCTGCTCTTGTTTGAGGATTGATTCAATCGCCTGATGAGAGTTATTGAAACACTCTTCGGTGAATAACCAATCACCACAAGCTTTGTAGCCGGATTCATCAAGCTGGTGATCGCCACGTTTGGCATAGCCATACAAAGACATGTTAATGGTGACATAATCTTCCCATGCCGGATGTTCAGGCATTGCCATTAGCAAATCATACAACTTGTTGCGATGCTGCTTGGCAACAGCCCCACCCCATACAACTGCCCCACAGTTTATGATGCTACTACCACCATGCTGAATCAGCAGCGCGCGCTGGTTCCAGAAACAGCAAGTCGGCTCTTTCAGGCGTAAACGAGCCAAATTCGTACCCTTGAAGACAAATATCTTGGCAAGGGTATTAAACGTACCGAATGCCACTTCGACTTCGCTATTGTTACGACACTTGTTCTCAAACAACATGCCATCCAGGCGAACAATCACTTCATCAACAATGAAGCCGGACTCCTTCGAGGCCATCAGACAAAAACCACGTTCGACTTCTTTTTTCTTGACGCCTTTCAGCGCAATCGCGACACGGGATACCGGTTGGGCTGTTTCGATATTCTGGTGATATGACTGCAGACTCTTCACCTGCACTTCCCTGCCAGATGGCTGAAGAATCAGCTTCTGGCCGACATGAAATTCACCGCCGCAGAGACTTCCCGTTACTGTCGTACCCACGCCGTTGACCGTAAATACGCGGTCGATGTATAAGTGTGCCTGACGCTGAACAGCTGTCTGCTGACGCGCATCATCCGAATGATTATCCAGTTTGCGGCAAATATGCTGGCGAAGCTCATCGATCCCTTTCTGTTGATGGGCTGATACCACCACTGAATCCGGAATGAAGCCTGCTATCTCAAGGAACTGCTCCAGCGCTTCTTCCTCAACCAACGCAAGCATGTCATCGTCGGCCAAATCAGATTTGGAGATAACCAGGGTCACATTGTCGATCCCCATCGAGGCAATCACTTTAAGGTGGTCAGTCGACATCTGCATCCAGCCTTCATCGGCTGCAACCACAAACAACACCATGTCGAGGCTCCACACACCGGCCACCATGTTTCGGATAAACCGCTCATGACCCGGTACATCGATAACCCCTACTGGCGTGCCGTCTTGATGCTTAAAGTAAGCAAAGCCGAGATCAATCGTCATTCCCCGCTTCTTTTCCTGCGGCAAGTGCGCAGTATCAATACCTGTCAGTGCTTTGATTAGCGCCGATTTACCATGATCGACATGGCCAGCCGTTCCGACGACATAACTCATAGCAACACCTCCGCCAATTGGCTTCGTAGATATGGGATTTCAGACTCTTCGATAGTCGCAAGATTGAGCTGCACCCTGTCATGTTTAATAACGCCAATCACCGGCAGCGGCCAACCTCGCATGATTTTCAGCAATTTCTCCGCCGAACGCTTGTTACGTCCGTTATCTGTGACGATCTCAACCGACCAGGATGGATC
>NZ_JAKRFQ010000012.1 GCF_022347985.1 Photobacterium sp. OFAV2-7 | reverse complement strand
TGACGATTACGATAATCGAATCGTAACCCCGCTAAGCTGCCAAGCAATTAAGCAAAGTCGGCAAAGAAAATACAGAAACAAAAAGCGAGAGCCTCGGCTCTCGCTTTTTTATTGCACTTGGCTCTTAGTAGTAAGAGTGCTCGCCGCGGGCGTGCTCAGTAACATCACGCACACCGGTTAGCTCACCGCTGAACTGGGCCAGCAGCTCTTTCTCGATCCCTTCTTTCAGGGTGACATCGACCATTGAACAACCGTTACAGCCACCGCCGAACTGAAGGATAGCCACACCCTCTTCGGTGATTTCCGCCAGCGAAACATGGCCGCCGTGGCCTGCCAGCTGCGGGTTAACCTGAGTCTGGATAACGTAGTCGACACGCTCCATCAGCGAGGCATCGTCAGACACCTTGCGAACTTTGGCATTCGGCGCTTTCAGCGTCAGCTGCGAGCCCATTTTGTCGGTGACAAAGTCAATCTCCGCATCTTCAAGAAACGGTAGGCTTAGCTCGTCAATGAAGGCAGAGAACAGATCAAGTTTAATCTCAGTATCGCTTGCTTCTACCGCTTCCGGTGGGCAGTAGGACACGCCGCACTCTGCGTTTTGAGTACCAGGGTTAACCACGAATACTCGGATGTTAGTGCCTTCCGGCTGCTGGGCAAGAAGTTTGCCAAAATGCTGTTGAGCACTTTCAGAAATAGTAATCATAGACACGACGTAATACCTGACTTATTTAGTAAGACTAATTCTATTCTACTCTTAGACGCCCTTTGTATCACCCCCTAATCGTTGTGACTATGCTTTAATCACATTTCTGGCTACTTTCTGCGATTATTTCCGCGGCGGGGTATAGCAGATGCAGTAGATATCGACCTGCCGGACCCCGTTGCGCAGGAGTAGGCGTGTAAGCTCTGCCACGGTACTGCCTGTGGTGACGACATCATCAACGATGGCGACATGCTCAGGAAGCTGCTTTGCTTTAAGTATAAAGGCTTGATTGAGGTTTTTCTTGCGCTCGCTTTTGCTCAGCTGGCGCTGGGTTCGGGTATAGCGGATTCGCCTTATGGCATTGTGCAGGCACTGGCTGCCGGTTTCATGGGCCACTGCCCGGGCGAGCAAAGTGCTTTGGTTGAAGCTGCGAGAAAACCGGCGTAGCGGGTGCAGCGGCACTGGGATAACCGCCGGGGCTGGATAGCGGATTTGTTGGCCAAGCAGGCGGCCGAGTGGTTCGGCCAGCCAGAACTTGCCGCCGAACTTGAGCTGGTGTACCAGCTGGCGCAGGGGAAAGTCATACTCGCCGAGCCGGTAGAACTGCTGCCAGGGTGGCGGCTTCGACAGACAATGGCCGCACTGGTTCGATGGCTGCAGCATGGTAGCGCCACAGCGGGCGCAGTAGGGAGGCAGTGGAAAGCGGCCGAGGCAGTGTCGGCACCAGTGCTGCTCATGCTGAGATAGCGGTAAATGGCACAGCTGGCAGTGCTGGTTGGGCCATTGAAAGATTGATCTTAGCGAGAAAGGGGATAACATCCTAACCATCCTGTCGGGCTGATTATTGCCTGTTCGTGCGACTCATAGAGGGAAGTGTAAATGACTGCCAAGCTTCACTGGCAAACTGAAGGCCAAGGTTCGGATCTGGTTCTCATTCATGGCTGGGGCATGAACGGCGCCGTTTGGCAACAGCTCCTGCCATTGCTGACACCGCATTTTCGGGTGCACTCGGTCGATTTACCCGGCTATGGTCACAGTCGTGATCTTCATGTCGATAATATTGAAGAAATGGCATACCAATTGCTTGAAAATTCACCAGAGTCTGCAATTTGGCTAGGCTGGTCCCTTGGCGGACTGGTCGCGACCCAGGCTGCCATTCAGGCGCCTGAGCGGGTGAATGCACTGGTGACGGTTGCCAGCTCCCCGCGTTTTGCAGCCGAAAACACATGGCGAGGAATTAAGCCTCAAGTTCTGAATGATTTTCAGCGCCAGCTGAGTGATGACTTCCAGCAGACCGTCGAGCGTTTTATGGCGCTGCAGGCAATGGGAAGCCCGACGGCACGGCAGGATATCAAGCTGCTGAAGCAGGCGGTGCTATCGCGTCCCCAGCCTAACCCTAAGGCGTTGGCGTCCGGGTTGCAGCTGTTGGCTGACGTCGATTTGCGTGAGCAGCTGGATCAGGTTTCTCAGCCCTGGCTACGTTTGTACGGGCGGCTTGACGGCCTGGTGCCGGTGAAGGTTGCTGCCGAACTGGATGCGCTGGCGCCCCGCTCCGAGCGGCAAGTGTTTGCCGCGGCATCGCACGCTCCGTTCATTTCGCACCCCGAGGAGTTTGTGAAGGCACTGCGTACTTTCACCGGGTAGGCTTTACGGAATTACTGGTCATGTGTGGCACATCGATAACATTTTATTAAACTTTTCGAAAATGTTGCCGATATTTTTATAATGGAGTTGCTCTGTAAAGGAGAGAAGCCATAATGACAGTAGGAAGTGTTGCGAATACAACTGTTTATTCGCCTGCGACGCTAAAAGCGTCGGCTGCAGCTTCAGCCAAGACTAGTGAAGGGAGTCCGACGGCTGAGCAAACCCGTTCCGTGAAAACCGGCGAAAGCTCCGTATCGATCTCCGAAGAGGCGAAACGTATGCAGGCCGCAGACACGGGCAAACAGATAACTGAAGCTGATGATGGTACGCAAACAACGCAGCTCGCTGAGTCGTTTGCCTATGGTGCATTGGGTATGGATCACCCCGATGAAGTGAAGCACAATACCGATGATTTCTATACTGCAGGGCAAGTGCTGTCAGCCCTGGGTACGGTAGCGACGGTGTTGCTTGCAATCGCCTGATTGACCCCGTCAGCTGATGCCCGGAGAAGAGCGTCAGCATGATTGTTTCCCCAGTACAGGTAGGAGCGCCAACCGTTGCTCCCTCAGTGAACCCGCCTACCGAACAGGTCGCGCGGGATAATCGCGTTCGTGAAAAAATCGTTCCGCCGACTCAAACCGCCGAATCCGCACGGGAAAAACCACTCAGCAGTGATGAAAAGCAGCTCAAAAAGCCTTCCTGGGATCCTAGCGAACACCCCGACTATCAGGAACTTTCGGTCGCCGAGAAGCAGTACGGCTATCAGGAGGATTTCGAGCAGTTGGTCAAGGCTTTGTCAGCCGATAGCTATATGGCCGATGTTAGCGAGCTGGGTTACTCCATGCACATTCAGCTGCCGAGAGACTTGCTTGAGGAGCTGGAGAAAATCAGCCAGGTCGAGCGTACCAAGGGGGTTGTCGCCCATCGCTATGCGCAGGCCACCGTACCTAACCCGCCGACGGAATATTTGGTGGTGTTGTAAATAAACCCGAAAACAAAAAAGAGCCAGCATGCAGATGCTGGCTCTTTTGCTTTCACTCGAGGCTCGTTGTTAGCCCTTCGTTACTGTTTATTTCTTTTTCGCGTTGGCAAAGGCTGCGGCAAAGGCACCGCCCATCGCGCTGTTATTGCCTTGGCCTTGTTGATGACCGCGGCTGCTATTGCCTCGCGGTTGGCGCTGTTCACGAGGCTGCTGGCGCTGCCCCTGCGGCTTGCGGGCAGGTTTCTCCTGTCCCGGCTCGTCACTGAGGCGCATCGACATGCCGATTCGCTTACGTTGCATGTCAACCTCCATGACCTTCACTTTGACGATATCACCGGCTTTGACCACCTCGCGTGGATCTGACACAAATTTCTCAGACAGTGCCGAGATGTGGACCAGTCCGTCCTGGTGGACACCGACATCGACGAAGGCCCCGAAGTTGGTGACATTGGTGATCACGCCTTCGAGTATCATTCCCGGGATCAGATCTTTGACTTCGTTGACACCTTCGGCAAATGTGGCGGTCTTGAATTCAGGACGCGGGTCGCGGCCTGGCTTGTCCAGCTCGCTGATGATATCGGTGACTGTCGGCAGGCCGAATTTCTCATCGGTGTACTCGGCAGGCTTAAGGCTACGAAGGAAGTCGCTGTTACCGATAATGGCATCAACCGGCTTGTCATTGCTGGCAGCAATGGTTTTGACCACCGCGTAGGATTCAGGGTGTACCGCCGAGCTGTCGAGCGGGTTCTTGCCGTCCATGATACGCAAGAAGCCGGCACACTGCTCGAAGGCCTTCGGCCCGAGGCGCGCCACTTTCTTCAGGGTGGTACGGGCATCAAAACGGCCGTTCTCGTCGCGGTAGCTGACAATATTCTGGGCAATGGTGGTGTTCAGGCCTGCAACCCGTGTCAGCAGCGCCGGTGAGGCGGTGTTGACATCGACACCGACGGCGTTTACACAGTCTTCCACGACCGCATCCAGACGCTTGGCCAGCATGCTTTGGCTGACATCGTGTTGGTACTGGCCGACACCGATGGATTTCGGGTCAATCTTCACTAGCTCTGCAAGCGGGTCCTGCAGGCGGCGGCCGATAGACACGGCACCACGCAGGGAGACATCCAGGTTAGGGAACTCGTTGGCTGCCAGCTCCGAGGCCGAGTAGACCGAGGCGCCGGCTTCGCTCACCATCACACTCTGGATTTTAAGATTGTTGTCTTTGAGCAGGCTGGCAACAAAACTGTCTGTTTCACGTGAAGCAGTGCCGTTGCCGATCGCGATAAGATCGACGTTATGTTTGGCAATCAGCGCCAGTACGGTGGCTTCCGACTGGGCAACCTGACGCTGCGGCTGATGCGGGTAAATAGTGGCTGTATCGAGCAGCTTGCCGGTCTGATCGACCACGGCTACCTTACAGCCAGTCCGCAGGCCCGGATCCAGTGCCAGGGTGATACGCGGACCAGCCGGCGCTGCCATCAACAGGTCTTTGAGGTTGTCGGCAAATACCTGCATCGCACCGTCTTCGGCTTTCTCGCGCAGCGCGCTCATCAGCTCGGTTTCCATGTGCATCAGAATTTTGATCCGCCATGCCCAGCTGATCACCTGTTTGCGCCAGGTATCGGCAGGCTGGCTGCCTAGGGTCACGCCGTAGTGATCGGCAATCATGATTTCGCAGTAAGAGCCGCGGACACCTTCTTCCTGCTGGGGATCGGCGTTCAATGATAGCTGCAGAAAACCTTCGTTCCGGCCACGGAACAGGGCTAGGGCACGGTGCGACGGAATGTTTTTCAGCGGCTCGTTGTATTCGAAGTAGTCCTTGAACTTGGCGCCTTCTTGCTCTTTGCCATCAACTAGACGGGAGGTGAGCTCGGCATTGCTTTGCAGGTGGCGGCGGACTTTGTCCAGCAGCGCGGCGTCTTCGGCAAAGCGTTCCATCAAAATGGCACGGGCACCATCAAGGGCAGCCTTGGTGTCGGCAACGCCCTTGTCGGCATCCACATAGCCTGCTGCTGTGGCTTCCGGCTCCTGGCTCGGTTGCTGCCACAGGGTGTCGGCAAGCGGAGCCAGACCGGCTTCAATGGCAATCTGTCCTTTGGTACGGCGCTTTGGCTTATAAGGCAGGTACAGATCTTCAAGGCGGGTCTTGCTGTCGGCCCCGGTGATTTCTGCTTCTAGCTCTGGGGTCAGCTTGCCCTGCTCGGTAATGGACTTGAGGATAACCTGGCGGCGATCGTCCAGCTCGCGCAGGTAACCGAGGCGGGATTCCAGGTTACGAAGTTGGGTATCGTCCAGTCCTCCGGTGACTTCCTTACGGTAGCGGGCAATAAAGGGCACCGTGTTACCGTCATCTAACAGAGTGACTGCTGCCGTGATTTGCTCGTTGCGAACATTCAGCTCGCTGGCAATCATCTGATTAATAGCGTTGCTCATCCGTTGTATCTCTTGGTTGTCGTTAACCCGCCCATTCTACGGAGGAATGGAGGAGTAGCAAGGCGTGATCTGTTAAGAGTGTGTCAGTGCCCGTTAAGCGTAGGCGGTTGGGAGCAAGAATGCGATATGGCTTCAGAGCGAGGGGAATCGCGCTTTACTCACGAGTCAGCGGTAAGGACAGGCACCAACTCGTGAAAAGCGGGGGAAAGGGTTACAGAGACGGTTCCGATTCACCGGCACCGCGGCGGGAGGTATCGCTGGATTCGACCAGGATTGCGCCGGCAGCCTGTTTGATCCGCTGCCAGTGTGTTTCATCGACGGTGATGCCTTCCTGCCAGGCTTGCGCCTGGGTTTCAGCCAGGGTCTGCGACGAGATATGGTGATCGAACTCGGCGGTGGAAGGCAACGGGATAGGCTGGGTGCTGATTTCAATCTTTAGGCTATGCAGGCACAACGGCTGCTTTGTTGGCCGGGCAGAGACAAAGAGCTCGGGGTTAACGCAGCCTTTGTTAAGCACATACACGACATGCTTGGGATCATGGCCGTTGTACCAGGTCGCTTTGACCGATAACCCCTTGGCAGCCAGTTTGACCAGTTCGCCAAAGGCCAGCCAGCGGTTATGACAGTGCTGGATATCGAGGGTAATGCTGTTTCGGCCAATCAGCTTTTCAAGGGTGAAATCAAGCACTGTCGGCAGGTGGCAGAGAATGCTGCAGCCATGCAGGTTGGCTGTGAGCTGGGCTTCAGAGGTGGCTTCGACATCCACCGGACAGTCGCGCTCCTGCTGCAGAAAGTCCAGCGCCTTGACGAAGTGTTCGACGCCGTTGAGGCCGACCATTTCCAGGTCGGCAACCATATTGGCTATCATGTCGGCTTCACCACAGCTGCGTCGCAGGCCGGTAAAGGCTTTGCCTGTCAGTACTACCAGTTCGTTGTGTGAGACTTGCATCATGCGTTGTCCTCCGGCTGAGAGCTTGTGTTGGCAGTGGTGTTGGTAGCTGTGTCGTTGACAGGCAGCAGTGGGAATAGCCATTCGCCGTCATGTATTTCATCGCTCAGGGGCGCGCCCTGGAAAAAGGTTACCCGTACCCAGCGATCAGAACGCGGATCAAACTTGGTGGCTCCAAACATAGCCAGCTTACAGCGCAAGAGATGCATAGGCAGTGCCGTCAGGCTGAGCACGTTCATCTGAATGTCGCCCATCGGGCAATGGCCCAGGGTCCAGGCTCTACGGGCGATGGAGCGAAATTGTGGCTGCTTGAGCAGAAACTCCGCCAGCGAGCATTGGCCGGATTCTGCTGACAATGCCTGGTTTAAGCGGTAAACCTGACGGGCAATATCGAGCCCGAGCTCGCGATCTTCTCCCGGCTCCTGGCCCCGCACTCCCATTCGCGGCTCTTCTTTGTCCTCCGAGCGGTACCAGAACCAGTAGCTGTTTTCCGGCTGGGTGAAATCGATGTCCAGCGCCCAGCGGTACCGGGTGGCGAGTAGTTGCTGCAGATCGCCGACGGTAATACCCGGGCTCAGTGCTAGGTTCTCATCGGCATTCATGGTGTTTTCGAAGTTGTCGACATCCTCAGGGTAGAGCTCCAGCAGGCAGGCTAGGGCAATTTCCTGTGCCTCGTAGCTATAGCGTTGATTCTGCTCTAGCCAGTGTAGCCAGGATTGGTGCTGGTTTGCTGCGACGGGCAGCGAACCGATCACCGCCTCGATGTCACTGACAGCCTGGTGGTTCAATGCCCGCTGGTGGTCATCAATCGTGACGACCTGCTGCAGGTGCAGACAGGCACGCTGGAGCAGCGGAATTATTGTCTCGCAACCCGCCGGAGTGATTGCCTTATTGCTGATAGCAGCAACGGCTTTTTCCCGCTCGGACAACCACTGATCGACGATGCGGGGGTGGTTGATGAGGTAAGGCGCCATGCCCAATCCGGTTGCATTGCCCACTCCCAGGTACCGCTGGAGGGGGCGTGCCAGCTCGACAGCCTCGTCGCCACCTTGCTGCCGGGCAAGGAAGTGGATCCAGTCGAGGCTGAACTGGCGCAGCATGTACACGGCACACATCTGGGCGCTGAAGGACAGGTTGAAGTCGTCATTGTTTTTTAAAATCTCGAAGTCGGCAATACCGAATTTGCCGTTACCGTAGACGGCAGTGGTACGCAGAATATAGCCGACATTGGCGAGTACCTGACTGTCAGGCTGACGGCCCCGGGACAGGGATTCGACCAGGTGGTCAAACACCCGGACGCTCTTGTTGGCTCGGGCCAGTACCAGTACTTTGCTGGAATTGCGACCGGCTTCCTGGAGCGGCACATTGCTTTGCAGCTGGGTCAATAGCGCATCGTCTACATCACCTTGTACCAGGGCGAAAGTGATATCCCACTTTTCCGCGATAACCCGGTCGTTACGCTCTTCATCGGCGATGGCATCGGAAAAGACTACCAGATGGTAGTGGTTCTCGGGTGTTTGCAGGCGATAGATCGCCGTACCGAATCCGAGCTCGGACAAAGCCCAGCGATATTGGCTAACTTGCCAGTGCTGATTGGCCATCCGGCGGATCAGGCTCCTGACGAAGCTGATCCGGGTCTGATGCATGGCGCCTAGTCGCTCCGGGGCCATGACGGTATCCGGGTGACGAAGTTGTGGTTGGGTTCCAGTACAACGATGTGCATCCATTTTGCTCACCATATCCAAGTTGTCTGAGCCGGTAACGGCTCATTATTTATTATGGAAGGCAGCTCGACAGGCTGCCTGACCTTAGCTGTAAAGCGTAGTGTAGGGCTGTGCGTGACTTATAAGCCTTGTTCCTTTGCCATCTTGAGTGCCAGCTTTGGCGCGTCCCAGAGTGACGGCAGCAAGATGAGTGAAACAGGCACTGCGGTAATGACTATGAAGGATTGCAGGGCAGAGACCCCGCCCGAACCGAGCGAGATCAGGATGATTGCTGTCAGTCCCATCATGATCCCCCAGAAAGTACGAATAAACGCATTGGGCTCTGTCTCGCCGCTGATCACGACACTGATGGTATAGGTCATCGAGTCTCCGGTGGTGACGATAAAGATAGTCGTCAGGATCAGGAACAGGATAGAGACAATTAACGGGAACGGCAGCTGCTGGGTGATGGCCAGCAGGGCACCCGGCAGGTTGAAGCCTTCGAAGGCTTTGCTCACCGAGCCCGGATCGGCAATCTCAAAGGCAATCCCGGAGCCACCGACGATAGTGAACCAGAAGCAGGTGATTAGCGGAGCAATGATGCTCAGTGTCATTACCAGTTGGCGAATGGTGCGGCCGCGAGAAATGCGGGAGATAAAGATGGCCATCATCGGACCGTAACCCAGGAACCAGCCCCAGAAGAATACCGTCCACCAACTCAGCCAGCCTTCGTCACCGCGGTAGGTCGCCATCGGCACAAAGTTGTCGAGCATGGCGCCGACGCCTTGCAAGTAGCCGTTAATAATAAAACCCGTCGGGCCAACCAGCAGCAGGTAGGCCATTAGCGCAACGGCCAGAATGATGTTCCAGCGGCTGAGGATCTGGATCCCGCGGTTAAGCCCGCTCAGCGCCGACAGTGTATAGATTGCGATGGCAAAAAGGATGATGATGAACTGGGTAGCAAAGCCATCGGGAATATCGAACAGCGAGTTCAGGGCGAAGCTGATTTGCAGGCCAAGGAAACCGATAGGGCCGATGGTGCCGGCTGCAACGGCAATGATACAGCAGGCATCGATGGTGTTGCCCATCGCCCCTTTCAGTGCGCGCTCACCCAGCAATGGGTACAGCAGGGTGCGAGGCTGAAGCGGTAGTCCTTTGTCATAATGCAGGTGCATCAGGACGATGGAAGTCAGGCTGCCGGTAATGGCCCAGGCCAGGAATCCCCAGTGCATGAACGACTGCGACAAGGCATTGATGGCGGTCTGCCACGGGCTGTCAGGCACGCCATACAGCGGCGGCGGGCTGACATAGTGGGCAATCGGCTCTGCCGCCGCCCAGAATACGCCACCACCGGCGAGTAGGGTGCAGAGCAGGATGGCTATCCAGCGGAAGCTGTCGATTTCCGGTGTATCCAGACGTCCCAGTCTGACATGGCCGGTTTTACCGGCGGCAAGGGCCAGGCCGATCAAAAAGGTCAGTAGCAGCAAGATTTGCCAGTACGGGCCAAAAAAGGTAACCGACCAGGAGAAACCGGTATTGACGAAGGTGGAGAGCAGGGCATTGTCATACAGGGCGAGGGCAACGAACAGGGCGATAAACCCACCGCTCAGCCATTGCACCGGGCTTTTCAGTCCCAGTTTGTCTGATGCGGTTTGCTGCTTTGCCGATGGATGACGGGTCATAGGCTGTGCTTTAGCTGTGTTCATGATGTCGGACATACAATGTCTCCAGACGTTATCGGATTTGCATGGGCAAAAAACGTAATGGTGACGGCCTGCGTAAGAGTATAGTTATGGGCAGGCGGTCAGTTATTTGGCGGGCGCAAGGCCGTCTTTCAGGAAGCTGAACCAGTTTCCTCCCATGATCTGGCTTGTTTCCGTGTCGCTGAATCCTTGTTTCAACAGGCCGTTATAGATATTTTCCATCCCTTTGTTGTCACAGAACCAGGGCAGAGCATCCGGCCAGCCAGCGTTGCTGGACGAGCCTTCGCCATAGTCCATGGCTTTCGACCAGCGGCCGTTGCGCATCCACTCCAGCACTGCCTGTGGTTGGTTGAGACAAAGATCGCTGCCGATACCCAGGTGTTCCACCCCGATCAGGTCGGCGGTGTCGGCGATCATCTGGCAGAAGCGTTCCAATGAGCACTGGCTGCCGTCCGGCAGGTGAAACGGGTAGAGGCTGAAGCCCAGCAGGCCGCCGCGGCTGGCCAGCGACTTGATGACCTCGTCGGATTTGTTGCGCAGGGCGTTGTGGGCCGAGGCCGGGTTGGCATGGCTGATACAGATTGGCCGGGTTGACAGGTCAATCGCCTCGAGGGTCGAGCGCTCGGCACTGTGTGACATATCGATGATCATCCCGACCCGGTTCATCTCCGCAATGGCCTGCTTGCCAAAGCGGGTGACCCCGCTGTCTTCCTGCTCATAGCAACCCGTCGCCAGCAGGCTCTGGTTGTTGTAGGTAAGCTGCATGATCAGCAGCCCCTGCTTGCGCATGACTTCGATCAGGCCGATTTCATCATCAATCGGCGAGCAATTCTGGGCCCCGAAAAAGATACCGACCTTTCCTGTTTCCTTGGCCGTTTCGATATCGGCCATGCTCATCACAGGCATGATAAGGTCGCTGTGTTGTTCGAAGTGGTGGTTCCACTCGGCAAAACGGGTGAGGGTTTCGCGGGCGGTTTCGTGATACACCAATGTGGCATGTACCGCGGTGATCCCGCTGGCCTTGAGCGTTTCAAAGTAGGCTCGATCCCAGTTGCAGTACTGCAGCCCGTCGATGATGATGCGATCCTGATACATAAAAGCTCCTTAGTAAGGGCGCTGGTAGGCAGTTTTTACTACGGTGTAGAACTCTTTGGCGTACTGGCCCTGCTCGCGGGGACCAAAGCTTGACTGCTTGCGGCCACCAAATGGAACGTGATAGTCCGTTCCTGCCGTTGGCAGATTCACCATGACGCAGCCTGTTTGTGCCTGCTGCTTGAACAAGGCACTGGTCCGCAGGCTCTGGGTAATGATGCCGCCTGTCAGGCCGAAGCGGGTATCGTTGACCGTGGCAATGGCTTCATCCAGATCGGCGACACGAATAACGCTGGCCATCGGGGCAAAGACTTCTTCCTGGTTGACGTCCCAGTGGTTCTCGGTACCAAGGAATAGGGTGGGTGCCATGTAATAGCCGTCATGTTCCAGGCTGAGCTTTTCGCCGCCGAAGGCCAGTTCGGCACCGTGCTGGCGGGCCTTTTCTATCCAGTCCAGGTTTGACTGCAGCTGGTTGCCATCGACTACCGGCCCCATGAACACCCCATCTTCGAGGGCATGGCCGATTTTGAGCGTACTCATGCGCTTGATGAGTGCCTCGACATAGGCATCATGGATGCTGTCAACCACTACCAGCCGTGACGAGGCAGTGCATTTCTGGCCCGCGCCAGAGAAGGCTCCCATGATGGTAGCCTCGACAGCCGTGTGGATATCGGCATCGTCGGCAACGACCAGGGCGTTTTTGCTGCCCATTTCAAGCTGGCAGCGAACAAAGTTGGGTGCCGTGGCGGCAGCGACCTTGCGGCCGGTCTCAACCGAGCCGGTGAAGCTGACGGCATTGATTTGATCGGAGTTGATCAGGGTATTGCCAACCTCGGAACCACTGCCAAGTACCAAATTGAAGGTCCCTGCCGGCAGGCCCTGGCGGTGAATAATCTCAGTCAGGGCAACGGCACTGGCCGGTGTCAGGTTGGCCGGCTTCCAGAGCACGCTGTTGCCGAAGGCCAGTGCCGGGGCAATTTTCCAGGCCGCTGTGGCTGTCGGGAAATTCCATGGAGAGATGATAGCCACGACGCCGACAGCCTCGCGGCTAACCTCGACCGAAACACCCGGACGGACAGACTCGGCAATGTCACCCATCTGGCGCAACACTTCCGCCGCAAAGTACTGGAAGAACTGACCGGCACGGTAGATCTCTCCGCGGCCTTCGGCAAAGGGTTTGCCTTCTTCGCTTGATAGCAAGGTACCGAGCTCGTCGCAGCGGGCGATCAGCTCGTCGCCAATGGCCTGGAGTGCTTTTTGTTTTTGCTCCAGCGGCGTTTTTTCCCACTCGGGCTGTGCCGCTCTGGCGGCATCGATAGCGTGCTGAACCTGCTGCTGGCTGGCCTGGGCAAACTCCCCGAGGTTCTGGCTGATATCAGACGGGTTGATGTTGCTGATAGTCGTTGTGCCTGACTGCCACTCACCGGCAATGTAGAGGGCTTTTTCTGCGTCAAATGTCATGGGACTGTCCTTGAAATAGTGCGTGCTCTGATCTGGGTTTCTGATCAACCTTTATTCGTAGTGCTAGATCTGTCTGTCATTGGTCACCGACGGCAGCGTAGACGACCAGCTCGACAAGCATCTCTTCCCGTGCCAGCCCGGCAACAACAACGGCGGCACGGTTGGGGTAAGGGGCGTTGAAATAATCGGCGTAAATCTTGTTGACGGTAGCCAGGTAGCTACGGTCGGTCACATAAATCAGTACCTGGAGGACGGCATCGGTAGAAACACCGGCGCATTCCAGGGTGTGGACCAGGTTATCCAGGGTTTGGCGGGTCTGGGCTTCAATTCCGCCCTCGACGACGCTGCCGGACTGATCGATAGGTATCTGTGCGGTGTATAGGGTGCTGTTGTTGACGACAGCCCACTCCAGGGGAGCCTTCGAGGCAAACAGTGATGTAGGGACGGCTTTCTTTGCTGTGGCTGACATATTTCACCTGCAATGTAACGAGAATGTTTCAATATGGTTAAATGATGCACATAATAGGGTGATAAATCGAATGGTTTATTTCTGACACTTGATAAGTTTTTTTTATCAAAAGAGGCGGTGAATTGATCGCGTTGCAGGTATCAATAAGGACAATGATATGGATATGAAGCTACAGCAGCTGAAGCATTTCTCGCTGGTTGTGCAGGAGGGGGGCTTTCGGGCGGCTTCCGCCAAGGCGAACCGTTCTCAGGCGGCGCTGTCGACGTCGGTCAAAGAGTTGGAAAAAATCCTTGGTCAGCCTTTGTTTGAGTCTGGCCATAAAGCCAAACTGACCCCTTATGGTGAAGTCTGTCTGCCGAAAGTCGATCAGTTTCTTCGGTTATATCAGGCGCTGGATAGCGACTTGCGGGCGGCGGCTATCGGTCAGCAGGGGCAGGTTAGGATTGCCTGCGTGCCGTCGGTGGCGGCAAAGCTGATCCCCAGGGTGCTGGCACAGTTCAGTACCAGCTATCCGCAGGTCGAGGTATCGCTGGTTGACGACAATGCCGCCGGGGTTGAGGCAAGGCTGCTGGCCGGGGAAGTTGACCTGGCGCTAGGCAACTGCCTGCATGTTAACGACGAGCGGATTGATTTTACGCCTTTGCTGTCTGATCGGCTGGGGGTGGTGTGCTTGCAGGATCATCCCATCGCGGCAATGGCCGACGGGGTGAAGTGGCGCCAGGTCACGGCGTATCCGTTTATCAAAAATGGCACCTGTAAGCTGCTGGATCCGACACCGGCCCGGGTCCTGAGCGAAAGTGCTCTGTATACGGTAGAGAACATTACTTCTTTGTTTTCGGTATTGTCGCTAGGGATTGGGGTCACGACACTGCCCAAACTGGCGTTTCCCGAGACCGAAACGCCGCTGGTGTGGCGGCCTCTGGTCGATCCTAAAGTGGAGCGGCAGATTGGGATTTTCCGTCTGTTTGACCGCCACATTTCGCCGGCGGCCAATGCATTCTATGCCCTGTGCTGCGAGCAGTTGCAAGACCGGGAATATGTGTAGTAAAGAGCTTGTAGTGAGCTGTCAGGTATAGCGGATACTGTTGACGAACCATTCCTTCTTGCCGGCCGGGGTGTTTACCTCGAACTCGTCGTCGACCTCTTTTTTCAGCAGCGCCCTCGCCATCGGCGAGTCGATGGAGATATAGTCATTGCGGCCATAGATTTCATCCGGTCCGACAATGCGGAAGGTTTTGGTTTCGCCGTCATCGTTCTCGATCTCGACCCAGGCACCGAAAAAGACTTTGCCGTCCTGCTGCGGGGAATAGTCAACGACCTGGACGATTTCCAGCCGTTTGCGCAGAAAACGTACCCGGCGATCAATTTCCCGCAGGCGCTTCTTGTTGTACTGGTAGTCGGCATTTTCGCTGCGATCGCCCAGGCTGGCAGCCCAGGTGACTTTCTTGGTCACTTCCGGCCGTTCTTCCTTCCACAGGAAGTCTAACTCTTCTCTGAGCTTGGTATATCCCTCGCGCGTAATCAGGTTGGTTTTCATGGTGTGGATCCGAATCTGGTTGTAGGCTGGATAAATCTTCTAACGCTTTGACGGTGAGGTCAATCTTCGCGCTCGAATTGCGACTGTTTCATCATGATTCGGCTTCTTCAGGAAAGCGGCGAAATAAGCTGGAAAAGAAAGAAGAAAAGAGAAAAGAAAAGGCGAGAGATATTGAAATCCTCTCGCCTTTGGTTGGTAGGGTAACAATCGACCAGATAAACGTTAGTATTTAAATTTGTTTAGCTTATCTTCCACGTCGCTGGTTTGTGTCAGCATCCCCTTTGCCTCCTGGCTGGCAGTTTCTGCACTCTGGGCGGCCTTGACGGTGATATCTGTGATCGCACTGATATTACGGTTGATATCCTCTGTGACCTGATGCTGCTCCTCAGCCGCGGTGGCGATCTGGCAGACCATCTCCTGCATGGTCGAGGTGGTTGCCATCAACGCCTCAAGCTCCATGACCGCGGTGCGACTGCTTTCGATGCTGTTGCGACTGTAGGTCTGGCCGTTGGAAATCGCTTCAACTGTCAGCTGTATCTGGCTCTGGAAGCGGTCGATCATCTGCTGGATTTCTTCCGTCGAGTTCTGCGTCTTGGAAGCCAACTGGCGTACCTCATCGGCAACAACGGCAAACCCGCGACCGTGCTCGCCGGCACGGGCGGCTTCAATTGCGGCATTTAACGCCAGCAAGTTGGTCTGATCGGAAATGCTGCGAATGACCTCGAGAATGCTGCTGATCTGGTGGCTCTGGGTCTCCAGCTCAACAATGGTCTCCGTGGAGCGCTCCATCTCCTCTCCGAGCTGGCTGATCATGCTGGCACTGTCATTGACCACGTCGCTACAGCGTGTAATCGCCTGGTTGGCTTCTTCCACCGAGCTGGCGGTATTGGCCACATTGTTGGCGACCTCGCTGGCAGTACAGGCCATTTCATTGATGGCGGTAGCGACTTGCTCCAGCTCCTGGCGTTGCTGCTGCACACCCTGGTGCGAGGTTTCGGCGATACCGGCCGAGCGGTTGGCAGACAACTTCAGGTTTTCTACCGAGCCTGCAATATCGCGGATCATCCCCTGCAATGATGCCATGAGGGTGTTAAGCCCGTGCATCAGCGAACCGGTTTCGTCTTTTCGGGTGACATTCAACCGGTAGGTCAGATCGCCGCCAGCCTGACCGAGCTGGCGGACGATATCCACCACTTGCTGGATTGGGGTGGAAATCCGTTTGGCCATCATATAGAGCACCGCTAGGGCAAAGAGGGAGATCACCACGCCTGCAATCAGCTGGCTGTTGAGGAAGTCGCCGAACGAGCTGTTCAGCTCGCGCTGCAGTGCATTAATGTCCGCTAGCAGCTCAGCCTTGGGGACCGAGATCCACAGCATCCACGGTGTATCGGTATTGCCGACCCGGATTGGTGTCACCAGGCTGGAGAATTCCTCTGTTGAGTTCCAGATCTGCTTGCCGGCCTGGAACTGGGCTTTGCGCTGGTTCCAGTCAGATAGCACTTCGCCGAGCGGGGAAACCGGGTTGGTGTCTCCGGCGACCACCCCGCGGTAGGTGATAATGCTGACATGAGAGTTCGGACCGAATTTATCGCGCTGGAGCTTGAGTGCCAGCTCGTTGATAAAGTTGATCGACAAATCGATGCCGAGCATACCGATAGTACGGCCGTTGGCCTTGATCGGGGTTACCAGATTGGCCATCAGCACCTGCTTGCCTTGTACATCATAGGCCCAGGGGTCGATCAGACAGCTGCGCCCGGTTTCCAGCGGGCAGAGATACCATTCGCTGACGCGGGTACCTGTTTTGGTCTGGTCCTGGATATAAAAGCGATCGGAATCTACTGCCGAGGGCTTGAGTTGGTTATCGCTGCCGCGGGTCCAGTAGACGTTGAACTGGCCCTTGCCGTCGATGGACTCATAGGTCGAATCTTTGCCGTCCCAGGCGTCGGGCTCGAAAGCGATATAGGCGCCCAGGAACTTCTGGTTACCGGCCAGCAGATCACGGACCATCAGCGAGAGGTCTTCGCGGCTCAGTCTGTTTTGCTTGTCAGTCGAGCCTGCCATCCCCGAGACGACACTGGCCATGGCTTCTGCCGAGTTCATCGCTACCGAGAGCTGGTTTTGGATCTGCTCGGAATGAAACTTGCTGGTTTCCTCCAGCAGTTCGGTCAGCGTACTGTCAGCAAAGTTATAGGTTTTGCTGTGCACCATGTCCTCTAGTTGGCCGGAGTATTTCAGTCCGACCAGAAGCACCGCGACGAGCGAGAAAAACAGGCAGCTGGCAGCGCCGATTATGATTTGATGTCGTATAGACTTGAGTGAAATCATAATGCTATTCCGGCTTTGACGAGGTTGGCGGCATCCTTGGCGATAACTTTATGCATTGCTGTTGTCGGGTGCAGGCCGTCCCAGTACAGGTTGTTGTTCGGTTTGGCAATGACCTTGCCGGTAGCATAGCTATAGGCTTCACCGGTGACATCGGTGATGGTGACAGCCAGGTCGGCATCATGGTACTGGCCGTTTTGTTTTACTTCGTTGATCACCTTGTCAAACGCAGCAAAGGCGTCGAAGTGGAAAATCTCGATGTCCGGATGGCTTGACGCCAGTTTTTCCAGACCGGCTTTGAGTGCCTGGTTGTGCTGGCCGATAAACTGGGTGACTTTGTCTTGCTGGCCGGCAAACCATGGTGCATCGACAAAGTTTGGAATGTTTGCCGCGAGGATTTGTGTGGCCCCTGCGTCAATCAGGGATTCGATATCTTTCAGGGCAAGGACGGCGGCCTTGTCACCGCTTTGGCCGAGATCGCCAAACAGGGTGAACCATAAGTTGTTGGTACCGCTCATATAGCTTACCAGCTCGCTGCCGCTGAACTGCCCCTTGCTGTGGATGCGTTGCTGAATTTGCAGGCCGCTATTTGACAGCACGTCGAGGCCGGAGTTGGCGGTGAAGCCGTTGGCGGCATCAATATCGAGGAAGCGGCCCGGTCCGGACATGGCCCCACCGGTTGCCCAGTTGGTCCCGGCTAATGGCTGATCCTGGTATTGATAGCTGACTTGCTTACCATCCGGGCCGGTTAATTCCAGGGTGCTTTCAATGCGGCCGTGGGCGCGTGTCGGGGCTGGCATATCGAGAAAGGTCGCCAGGTATTCGGTCCAGACCGGTCCGTTGCTGAATCGGCCGTTGACGTTGGGTTCCAATGCCCGGATACCGATATTGCCGGAGGTCGCCTGATTCATATCGACAGTGATAAGGTGCTTGTTGCCCATATCGGACAGGCTATCACCGAAGTTTGAGATTGCATTAAAGTCCGCGGCGTGCAGGCTAAGAGGAAAAAGGGCAAGAAGAGCAGGGAATGTAAATTTGTTCATATTGTACTTATCTGTTTGTTTGACGTAGTGGAGGAAGTATTGTCGCTATGTCGCACGGGCATGTTTTTCACCCGGATGCAGATAAAAACAGTTGTACTGCATTTTTTATCTGTTCGTATTTGCTCAGTGCAAATAGTTGATTTGGTCGGATTATATGGAAAGCTTTTCTATTATCAAATTTATCAATGGGTGGGGAGGGATATTCCTGACTTATGAGTTAACTTTGACTCGTTATGGCGCGGATGACGTAAATGGTGGTGAAAGTTAGATCGAATTCGCACCTTTCCGCCGGGATGGTGAACACACGACATACTCTGTAACAATTTGAGGTATGATTTAGCAGCACTGTTCAGCGTCTATCAGCTGTTGTCGAGTAAGATATGAATAGATTTCGATACTATTGTCGATGCAGGTAAGGTGAGATATGCAGGAAAATTACAAGATTCTGGTTGTTGATGATGACATGCGCCTACGCGCACTGTTGGAGCGTTATCTGTCGGAGCAGGGTTTCCAGGTTCGTAGCGTGGCCAACGGTGAACAGATGGATCGCTTGTTATCCCGTGAAACTTTCCACTTGATGGTGCTTGATTTGATGCTGCCGGGTGAAGACGGCCTGTCGATTTGCCGTCGGTTGCGTAATGCCAACAATATGTTGCCTGTCCTGATGCTAACCGCCAAAGGTGATGAAGTTGACCGTATTGTCGGGCTTGAGGTGGGGGCTGATGACTATCTGCCGAAACCGTTTAACCCGCGTGAATTGCTGGCCCGGATCCGTGCTGTGCTGCGTCGTCAGACCATAGAAGCACCCGGGGCACCGAGCGTCGACAGTAAAATCATTGAGTTCGGTGATTTCCGCCTAAACCTGGGTACCCGTGAGATGTTCCGTGGCGAAGAGTCGATGCCGCTGACGTCCGGTGAGTTTGCAGTGCTCAAGGCGCTGGTTACCAATGCCCGAGAGCCGATGTCCCGCGACAAGCTGATGAACATGGCCCGCGGCCGTGAATACTCGGCGATGGAGCGTTCGATTGATGTACAGATCTCCCGTTTGCGCCGGATGGTAGAGGAAGATCCGAGCCGTCCACGCTATATCCAGACCGTGTGGGGGCTAGGGTACGTATTCGTCCCTGACGGTAGCGAAGCCTAAGTGAGGCAATAATGATGCGGATGTCACCGCGCAGTACATTTACCCGTACACTGATTCTTCTGGCTGGCTTGCTGATAGCCAGCCAGATTTTTTCCTATCTGGCAGTCCTGAATTATGCGCTGCTGCCTAGTTTGCAGCAGTTCAACCGTATTCTGGCCTATGAAGTACGGTTGATGCTGCGTGAGGATGTTGAGTTGGCCGATGGCAAGACCTTCCATCTCGATCCCCCGGTTCGTCGTCAGTTGCTTGAGCAGCTCGGGGTCACGTTGCACCTCGAAGACAGCCCCGATCTCAGCGAGTATGAGCAGGCGACCCGTATCGAGTACCTCAGTGAAGAGATGACCCGTGAGCTCGGTGCGCCTACCGAAGTCCGGTTGGTGTTGGGCACCGACAGCTATGTGCTGTGGATGCGGTGCGATGCGATGCCGGGTTACTTTATGCGGATCCCGCTGTCGGAGTTGCAGGAAGAGGATTTCTCGCCCCTGTTTCATTACAGCCTGATCATCGCCTTTATGGTGATCGCCGGTGGCTGGCTCTTTATCCGGATCCAGAACCGGCCTTTGGTTGCACTTGAGCAGGCGGCGCTGCAGGTTGCCCGCGGTGAAACGCCGCCACACCTGCCGGAAAGAGGGGCGTCGGAAATACGTGCGGTGACCAAGTCGTTTAACCGGATGTCCGAGGGGATCAAGCAGTTGGAAGATGACCGGGCACTATTGCTGGCCGGGGTCAGCCATGACTTGCGCACCCCGCTGACCCGGATCCGTCTGGCGACAGAAATGATGTCGCCGGAAGATGGTTATCTGGCCGAGAGCATGATTAAGGATACCGAGGAGTGTAACGAGATCATCAGTCAGTTCATGGATTACCTGAAGTCGACCAAGAAGCTGGAGGAAGAGGATCTGGATTTGAACCTCTTGCTGCAGGAAGTGGCCGAGGCGGAAGGGGGCTATGAGCGTGAGATTGAGTTCGAGCAGGGTGATATTCCCGGTATCGTGCGTGCCAATGCCGTGGCAATCAAACGCTCGATGGCCAACCTGGTTGTCAATGCGATCCGCTACGGCAACGGTTGGGTCAAGCTCTCCAGCGGGGTAACCGCTGATCGCAAAACGGCCTGGTTCTGTGTCGAGGATGACGGTCCCGGTATCGAGCCGGATCAGGTTGCCAAGATGTTCCAGCCCCTGACCCGGGGGGATTCTGCTCGAGGCAGCGAAGCGGAAGGAACCGGCCTGGGTTTGGCTATCGTGCAGCGGATCATTGACCAGCATGAAGGGACAATTATGGTGACCAACCGTAGTGCCGGTGGCTTGAAAGTACAGGTTAGCCTGCCGCTGGTGGTGAGCAAAAAATAGCTAAACCGGAATTTATCCTGAAAAAGCAAACGTCAAAATTAAAGCGAGAGCCAAGAGGCTCTCGCTTTTTATTTGCATACTGCTTATGTCGTTAGCGACACTTTCTTTGACTATTTTTTCTCTTCCGGTAGTACCAGATTCAGCACGATGGCCGTGATACCGCCTGCTGCCATCCCCGAAGATAAGATGCTTTTCACCCATTCAGGCATGAACTGGAGAATTTCCGGTTTCTGGGCAATGCCCAAGCCCATCGAGAAAGACAGGGCCATGATCAGAATGGCGCGGCGGTCGAGCTCACAGCGGGAAATAATGCGGACCCCTGAGGCGGCAATGGTACCGAACATCACGATGGTTGCGCCGCCCAGGACCGGTTCCGGTATCAGCTGAACCAGATTGGCGACGCCCGGGAACAGCCCTAGCAATACCAACATACCGGCAACGAAATATCCGATATAGCGGCTGGCGACACCGGTCAGCTGGATGATGCCGTTGTTCTGGCTGAAGGTTGAATTAGGGAAACTGTTTAATACCGAGGCCAGTGCCGAGTTGATACCGTCGGCAAGTACCCCGCCTTTAATACGTTTCATGTAGACCGGTCCGGCTACAGGTTGCTCCGAGGTTTCCGAGGTTGCGGTAATATCGCCGATGGCTTCAAGTGAAGTGATGGCAAAGACTATTACAAGCGGGATCAGAAGCGACCAGTCAAATCCCAAACCGTATTGCATCGGCAGCGGGATGGCTATCAGGTCGGTATCGGCGGCGCGCGATGTATCGATCATGCCGGTCAGCCACGCAAGCACGGTGCCGGCAGCCATCGCGATAACAATCGATGAAACACGCAGATATGGGTTCTTGACCCGGTTGAGCAGTACGATCAATCCCAGAACAGTACCGGCCTGCATCAGGTTGTCGAGGCTACCGAAGCTGCCGTTTTCAATTGCGGCGTAGCCACCGCCCATTGACGTCAGGCCAATCTGGATCAGGGTCAGGCCAATCAGGGTTACCACGATGCCGGAAACCAGCGGGGTGATCACACGCTGGGCATGCTGAAGAATGCGGGAGATAAAGACCTCAGTCAGCGAGGCAACCAGGATAGTGCCGAAAATGGCGGCCATCATGGTTGGGATATCGGCTCCGCCGGCTTTGAGCGCCAGACCGGCACCAATAATCGGGCCGAGGAAGTTAAAGCTGGTACCCTGAATCGACAGCAGACCGGAGCCGACAGGACCAAAGGTACGAATTTGGATGAACGAAGCCAGCCCCGAGGCAAATAGGGACATACTGACGATGGTATTGGTATCGCTGGCCGGCACGCCCAGCGCCTGACAGATGATCAGCGACGGGGTGATCACCGCGACAAACATAGCCAGCAAATGCTGGGTGGCGGCAAACAGGGTTTGCGGTAGTGGTGGCCTGTCTTTCAGACGGTAGATCAGATCAGAATTACGTGGTGTTTCGATGTCGCTATGTTGGCGGGTCATGGCCGTTTTTTCCTTGGACTTACTTCTGGATCCCGCTGCGATACGCTGAATGGGTACCGGAGTGTGAAAGCTGGCTTTTTCTGTGATTGCTGTTACTCAGATCCGAGCTGACACCGGGAGAAGTGAAAGTGGGTGAAATTTGTGCGCTATTTTAATTATCTTTCTGTAAATAGCAAACGTTTGCGTGTTTTGTTTGGGATTATTTTTGCTTGCTTAGGAAATACACTGAGGAAGGGTGAAAACGTAAGAAATGTGCCAGAGGCGTTATTTATCCTAGGCTGCCAAGATCACAGTACGGAATTATAGTGTCAGCCAAGCGATTGCTATCAGCCAGAAAGGTGATTTTTTACCTTCTCTGGCTGAATTGCCGTATTGGTTAGGCGTTTGAGTAGTTATCGCGTTGTCCGAGCCAGCGATCAATGATGGCCTTGGCATTGTCCGGGTAGCGGTCGTGGACATAGCGGGCCAGCTTCTGCACTTGGGGGATCAGGTGTTGGTCACGAACCAGATCGGCAATTTTGAATTCGGCGATGCCGGTCTGCTTGGTGCCAAGCAGCTCTCCGGGCCCGCGAATTTCCAGATCGCGCTGGGCAATCACAAAGCCATCGCTGCTCTCGCGGAGTACACCGAGACGTTTCTGGGCGGTCTTTGACAGCGGGGCGTGATAGAGCAGGACACAATGGCTGGCAACACTGCCCCGGCCGACCCGTCCGCGCAACTGGTGCAGCTGCGCCAGGCCGAGCCGCTCGGGGTTTTCGATGATCATCAAGCTGGCATTGGGTACGTCGACCCCGACCTCAATGACGGTGGTGGCAACCAGCAGGTGCAGCTCGCCGTCCTTGAAGTGCTTCATGATTTCTTGTTTTTCAGCCGGCTTCATCCGGCCGTGCACGAGCCCGATATTGAGATCGGAAAGCTGCGCGGTGAGCTCATCGGCAGTGTCGGAAGCTGCCTGTGCCTCTAGCACCTCGGATTCATCAATCAGAGTACAGACCCAGTAGGCCTGACGGCCTTCATTGAGACAGGCCGAGCGAATGCGTTCGATAATTTCTGCCCGGCGCGAATCGGGTAGGGCTACGGTCTGGATGGGTGTTCGGCCCGGCGGCAGCTCGTCAATGACCGAGGTTTCGAGATCGGCATAGGCGGTCATTGCAAGGGTACGGGGGATCGGGGTCGCGGTCATGATCAGCTGGTGTGGGTAGCGACCTTCATTGGCCCCTTTCTCGCGTAGCTCCAGGCGCTGGTGGACACCGAATCTGTGCTGTTCATCGATAATTACCAGTGCGAGGTTGTTAAATACCACCTGCTCCTGAAATAGGGCATGAGTGCCGACTACCATTTTGGCCTCGCCGCTTTCGATGCGGGCCAGCTCGCTATCGCGCGCCTTGCCCTTGAGTTTGCCGGCCAGCCAGCCGACCTCGATATCCATTGGGTTGAGCCAGTTGGCAAAGTTAATCGCATGTTGCTCGGCCAGTAGCTCGGTCGGTGCCATAAGCGCGACCTGATAGCCGTGTTCAATGGCGCGCAACGCTGCCAATGCTGCCACTAGCGTCTTGCCCGATCCGACATCGCCCTGTACCAGTCTCATCATCGGGTGCGGTTTGGCCAGATCTGTTTCTATATCAGCGACAACCCGTTGTTGGGCACCGGTCGGGCTGAGCGGCAGGCTGTCGAGAAGTCGGGTTTTCAAGCTATTGGAGGCGATTAGCGGCCAGGCTTCGTGCTGTTGGCTTTTGCTGCGAACAGCCAGCATCGACAGGTTCTGTGCCAGCAGCTCTTCGAGGATCAGCCGGTGCTGGGCCGGATGCTTGCCTTCTTCTAGCTGATCGAGGGAGACATCCGGGGTCGGGCGGTGCATGATGTGCAGCGCCTGGGCCAGCGTCATCTGGCGATCGTACAAGCCATCAGGTAATAGCTCGCTGACGGCTGCCTTGTCGAGCAGGCGAAGGGCCTGATCGGTCAGGTTACGCAGGGTTAGCTGGCGCAGACCGTCAGTAGTCGGGTAGACCGGGGTGAGGGTTTCCTCGACGCTGAGCTCGGTGGGTTCGGAGAAGACCTTGTAATCCGGGTGGATGATTTCCAGCCCGAACTTGCCTCGCTTGAGCTCGCCGTAGGCTTTGACCTGTTTGCCTTCGCTGAGGCTGTTTTTCATCGCCGCGTTGAAGTTGAAAAATCGTAGGGTGGCCGAGCCACTGCTGTCGCTGATTTTTACCGTCAGCATCCGCCGTTTGCCAAAGCTGATATTGCTGTTTAGCACTTCGCCCTGAATAGTCAGGTGCTGGCCGGGCATGGCACTGGCTATCGGCCAGATCCGGGTTCGGTCTTCATAGCGGAGCGGCAGGTGAAAAAGCAGGTCCTGGACGGTGTTCAGACCAATCTTTTCCAGCTTTTCTGCCATTTTGGCACCAACACCGGACAGTTCGGTCAGGGCTATGGTATCAAGTAGTTTTCCGCTCATCGCTAATCCCGATTGTGGCTGTTATTTGGTTTTTTTCTTTGGCTCGGTTGCCTGCATGATGCTCCACCACTGGTCATCAGCGGCAATCTGCCCGTGCTCATCCAGTGGCGGGTACGGTAGCCCTTTGCGGCGGGCGACTTTTGCCAGTACCGGATGGCCGCGTTCAAACAAAATCCGGTGGACGGTCTCATCAGGCAGCTGGGTTTTCTCCAGATCGTACATGCCGGCATTCTGGCGCTGACGCTGGGCCTCGTAGAGGATCAGGGCGCTGGCCACCGAGACATTCAATGACTGTACCATACCGACCATCGGAATGATGATGTCCTGGTCGGCAAGGGCGAGGGCTTCAGGCGTGATCCCATTTTTCTCGCCACCGAGGATAATGGCGGTAGGTTTGGTGTAATCCACTTCACGAAAGTCAATCGCGGTATCCGACAGGTTGGTTGCCAGCACCTGCATGCCTTGTTCTTTCAGCGTGCTGACGGCATTGACCATGTTGTCATGGGTTTCGAGTTCGACCCAGTTGCGGGCACCTGCCGAGGTGTGGCTCAGTACGCGCATACCTTCCTTTGGCCACACGGCATGGACTTTGTGTACGCCTACAGCATCGGCCGTACGGATGATGGCTGAGACGTTGTTGGGTTTATGCACTTCTTCCATGCATACCGTCAGATCCGGCTGGCGGGTTGCCAGGACAGACTGAATACGTTGAAAACGATCGGGAGTCATAGTGTTCTTTGTCGTTCTTTAATAAAGAAAACGCCCGAAAACGGGCGTTTATGTTCAGTATAGGAAAGCTGGGCTAACCAGTTGTCCTTTGGGCCATCAGTTCTTCTGGCGTGATACGCGGACCACATTCGGCATGACCCGGATACGGCGCATGATATTGGCCAGATGGATTCGCCCTTTGGTTGTCAGGCGTACCGTAATGGTATATAGACGGCCATCTTTTTCTTCGGTGGCCAGCCCCTGGATATTGGAGCCGGTGCCCGCGATGGTATTGGTCAGATCGGCCAGTGCCCCCTGATGGTTCTGCATGTCGACCTTCAGGTTGGTGACGAATTCCTGCTCGAAGTCCTCGCTCCATTCGACCGGCATGTATTTGTCCGGCTCTTTCTGGTAGCCACGGATGTTGGCGCATTCTTCCCGGTGGATCACCAGGCCTTTGCCCGGGCTGACATGGGCCATGATCGGATCGCCATGGATTGGATGACAGCAGTTGGCAAACGTCAGCAGGATACCGTCCGCACCCTGGATCGGCAGGCGGTGAGTGGTTTCCTTGACGGTCAGCTCGTCGACATTGCCCAGCAGACGGCGGGCAATCACCACGCTCATCAGCTCACCCAGGCCGATAGCGGCCAGCAGGTCGTCAATGGTCTCGAGGCGTAAATCGGTCAGTACCTGATGCAGGTTGTCCGGATCGATTTGGTCGATGCTCAGCTCGCCCAGTGCATGGTTGAGCAGACGGCGTCCCAGGGTGATGGACTCCTCGCGGCGCATGGTCTTGAGGACCTGGCGGATTTTGGTCCGCGCGCGCGACGTCACGACATAATTGAGCCAGGCTGCATTCGGACGTGCGCCCGGTGCACTGATAATGTCAATGGTCTGGCCGTTTTTCAGCGGCTTGCTCAGCGGGTAAGGCTGTCGCTCCACACGAGCACCGACACAGGCATTGCCGACATCGGTATGGACGGCATAGGCAAAATCGACCGCCGTCGCACCGACAGGCAGCTCGACAATCCGGCCTTTTGGCGTGAAGACGTAAAGCTCATCCGGGAACAGATCTGATTTGACGTTCTCGATGAACTCGAACGAGCTACCGGCACTCTGCTGTAGCTCCAGCAGGCTCTGCATCCAGCGCTGGGCCTTGACCTGCGCTGTCGTACCGCTGCTTTCACCGTCTTTGTAGGTCCAGTGGGCAGCGACGCCTTTGTCCGCCATCTGATCCATGTCATCGGTACGGATCTGGACTTCGACCGGTACCCCGTGAGGGCCGACCAGCGAGGTGTGCAGCGACTGGTAGCCATTGGCTTTCGGAATGGCGATATAGTCTTTCATCCGGCTCGGACGGGGCTTGTACAGGTTATGGACCTGGCCAAGCACGCGGTAACAGGTATCCAGATCGGTGACCAGTACGCGGAAGGCGTAGATGTCCATGATCGAGTGGAAACGCTGCTCCTTGTTCTTCATCTTGTTATAGATGGAGTACAGGTTCTTTTCGCGGCCCAGTACCTTGCCTTCGATCCCCGCATCCTCGAGACGTCCCTCGATTTCGGCGTGGATCTTGTTAATCATTTCTTTTCGATTGCCGCGGGCTGCTGCCACCACTTCTTTCAGTACCCGGTAGCGGTTCGGATACAGCGCCTCAAAGCCCAGCTCTTCGAGCTCGGTCTTGATGTTGTGGATACCTAGACGGTGGGCCAGCGGAGAGAAGATCTCCAGTGTTTCGCGGGCAATACGACGGCGTTTGTCCGGACGCAAGGCGCCGAGAGTCCGCATATTGTGCGTGCGGTCAGCGAGCTTGATCAGAATAACGCGAATGTCATGGGCCATGGCCATGATCATTTTACGGAAGTTCTCGGCTTGCGCTTCTTTGCGGTCGCGGAACTTCAGTTTGTCCAGCTTCGATACCCCGTCGACCAGTTCGGCTACCGTCGAGCCGAAACGGCTGTCGAGATCGTCTTTGGTGACTTCGGTATCTTCGATAACGTCGTGGAGGAGGGCTGCCATCAGCGTCTCGTAGTCGAGGCGCATTTCCGCCAGGATGCGGGCTACGGCAATC
>NZ_JAKRFQ010000127.1 GCF_022347985.1 Photobacterium sp. OFAV2-7 | reverse complement strand
GTGGCGGGGATCCGTGCGGTTGAAATCGGCTCATTGCTGCTTGGCCGCGATCCTGCGACGGGTAAGCAACATCCGTGTCCTGCCGAGTTGCTTCGCCTGACTATCCCGCGTGCAACTTACACCCAGACTCATATGGACTTCATTATCGAGGCCTTTGAAGAAGTGAAGAAGAACGCGGCAAACGTGAAAGGGCTGGAGTTCACCTACGAGCCTCCGGTACTTCGTCACTTTACGGCACGCCTCAAGGAAGTTGAGCCTGTGAAGCCGGCAGTAAAGACGCCGGAAATCAAGGTACTGGAAGAAGCATAACAACCTTAAAAGAGCGCCCCGACGGGCGCTCTTTTCCTAAACACAGACATAAAAAAACAGTTTAGGTTCATGGTTCCAATAACGTGAAATTAGAAGAGTGACTGAATTATGGATAAAAGTCCGTCGTTAGTGGTAAGTGATACAGTGAAGGAAAAGCATCCGTCGTTAATTGGCGGGGCATGCATTATCGCCAGTGTTTGCGTCGGGGCCGGAATGCTCGGTTTGCCCAGTGCCGGCGCAGGGGCATGGACAATCTGGTCCGTATTGGCGATCACATTGACTATGGTCGTCATGACAGTGTCGGGATGGATGCTGCTGGAGGCCTTTAAACATTATGACTTAAAGGTGTCGTTCAACACGGTAACGAAAGACATGCTTGGTGATAAGGCCAACATGTTTAATAACCTGATGGTGTATTTTGTCGGCGGGATATTGCTCTACGCCTACATCACCTCTTCCGGCCTTATCCTTCAGGATGTGTTGGGCATCGACAGCAAAATCAGTTCAGTTTTGTTTGTTCTGGTATTCTCGGCTTTCGTGTGGCATTCAACACGAGCAGTAGACCGCATCTCTGTTTTGCTCATTATATTTATGGTCTTAAGCTTCGCGTTCGGTGTGTCAGGGCTCGCCGTTAAGGTTGATATGTCCGTACTGTTTGACAGTATTAATGAGAAAGCAAACTATGCACCTTACGCAATGGCTATGCTGCCTGTCGCGCTGACATCCTTTGGTTATCACCACTCGGTTTCGTCGATGCGTGCCTATTACGGGGATGAAAGCAAAGCCAAGAAAGCGATTCTGGGCGGCACCACGATTGCACTTGGGCTGTACTTCCTGTGGCTATTCAGCATTTTTGGCAACTTGCCTAGAAACCAGTTTGGCCCGGTGATCGAGCAGGGCGGTAATGTGGATGCCTTACTGACCGCGCTGGGCTCTGTGATTGAGTCCGAAAAAGTAGCGAATGCGATCAATGCTTTCTCGATGGCGGCCATTCTGTCTTCATTTATCGGGGTTGGGCTCGGGGTGTTTGATTACCTGGCTGATCTGTTCAAATTTGAAGATACCAGACAAGGTCGTGCAAAAACCTGGGCGGTGACCTTCCTGCCGCCTTTGGTTATGTCACTGCTGTTCCCGTTTGGTTTTGTGATTGCCATTGGTTATGCCGGCGCTGCCGCAACGGTGTGGACCTGTATTATTCCGGCCCTGCTGGTCAGAAAGTCGAGAACATTAGCAAATGGTCGTGAAGGTTTCCGGGCTCCGGGTGGCCAGATAATGATTGCGGTGGTGATAGGCTTCGGGATATTAACTGCGGTATTCCACTTTATGGCGATGCTGGGTATTCTTCCGGCGTTTACAGGCTAAGAAAACATTAGTCGATATTACTTGGGATTGGTTATCTTATTTGGATGTTGCCTGTGCAGAGAAAGATAGCCAATTTTTATCGGAAATATTCACTATTAACCTATAGTTTATAAACTTATAGTTTATACCCACAAACCACTCTTTCTGGCCGCTATCATGATGTTTAAATGTATGATAAATTCTAGGCCGTATCAGCGCGACTCAATATGTAATTTCGATATGAATTGCGAGCTGAAATCTAATGACAATTACCTTTAACTGCCATTAACAAAAATAAAAATACTGCCAAATTGTGTTGTTCATTCTCTCTTCCTGAGAAATACAGTTTGGACTGTTTCTAAATAAAGTAATACCTGAGCTATCTCCATACTCGCCGCGACGAGTTTCTTGAGGCACTTCGGTATTTAGAAAGGAAAACATTATGCGCGGCATTCTATCTATTCAATCTCATGTGGCATACGGGCATGCAGGCAATAGCTCGGCGGTTTTTCCGATGCAAAGAATGGGATTTGAAGTATGGCCAATTCATACTGTCCAATTTTCCAACCATACCCAATATAAACAAGGTTGGACTGGGCGTGCCTTTTCAGCGTCAGATATCGATGAGCTGGTTCAAGGCCTTGATAATATTGATGCATTATCGCGTTGTGAGGCGATTCTTACCGGTTATCAAGGAAGTGCAGAACAGTGTGAGGCGGTGATCAGAACTGTCGAAAAAGTGAAGGCTCAAAATCCGTCTGCGATTTATGTCTGCGATCCTGTAATGGGCGCGCCAGATAAAGGGTGTATTGTGGCTCCCGGTATTGCGGAACATCTGGTCAATGACCTTATGCCTATCGCTGATGTCATCGTGCCAAACCAGTTCGAGCTCAGCCAATTTGCGCAGATGGAAATCAACACCCTTTCTGATGCTGTGACAGCCTGCCATATTGCTTTGGAAAAAGGGCCTAAGGCTGTGCTTGTTAAGCACCTGTATTGCATTTCTGACAACAAGTTCAGCATGATGCTGGCTACCCGCGAAGGCTGTTTTCTTGCCCAGCGTCCCCATCTGCCGTTTGAACTGCAACCTGTCGGCGTCGGTGATCTGATTTCTGCCGTCTTTACCGCCGGTTTGCTGAAAGGCAATTCGCCAAGCGAGGCTTTCCAGCATTGCCATGATGCCTGTTACGGGGTGCTTAAACGCACGCAGCAACAAAATGAATGGGAGCTGCAAACCGTTCTGGCGCAGAACGAACTTGTCGAACCAAGCGAAACATTCCCAGTTGAAATGCTTGATGTGCAACTGACGTCTGCTTAACACCAACGCCGGGAACAACATTTATCTAGTGATCCCTATATCAAAAAGGCTCTGAGTTTTGGCTCAGAGCTTTTTTATCGGCATGTCCCGTCCGGATCCTCGACACTGTTTGGGCATGGTTTCAAGGCTTGGTGAAGGCGGTTAGTTCTTAGTCAGTTTCACCGGCTGGCTGATCAGGCGGGCAATCATTTTATTGATGGCAACCATCTGTGGTGCTTCTTTGCTGTAATAGTTATACGGTGGCAAGTTATTGGTACTGTAGCCCCAGAAATCCCAGCACCCTTTCGGGTTCATGGGATTTAGCGATGATTTTTTAACCTGTGGGAAGAGCACAATCGTACTGTTGGTATCGGCCGCTTCCAGATACCCGGTTTCTTTTACATAGGTGGTCCCGATCACTGAGACTCCCTGCTCACAACCATGCACCGCAACGTGGACCTTGCATTGCTCGGTCTGGCAGTTTTCCGGCACATAGACAAAGGCGGTCTCGTTCATGCTCGTCAGCGGATCGTCAAAGAAGACACTCTGATCAAACTCAATCAGCTCGCCAGTTAACGTTTTGGCCGCAGGTTTCTGATTACCATAGATATGCTTGAGAATACGCTGGGCCTGTGGAATGTCGCAGTCGTTGATAAACGGTGATTTCGTTTTGCTACACGGGGTATCATTTTGATCTGTGGTGATAAAGGCGTGGCCTGCATCCACGTGGTTGTTGTAGAGGATCTGGTCATCGCCGACGCCGAGTTTCTGGTAGAACTCCGCGGTGGTATCGACCACACCGGTGACGACAGTTTCGTCACTGGCACCCGAGAAGATATACACCTTGTCATCTTTCAGGTTGTCGACAGGATCGATTTTGCCGATACGGGCGGTTTGCTTGGCAAGATCGACCAGAAAAGCACTGTTCGGATACATCATGGACGGACAACCGACAATACTGCCTTTGCAGGGATTCATACAGGTCGTGGTAGCGGTCAGGATCGGCGTGATGAACGGGTTGCTAAAGGGATTGTTGCCAGCACAGTTCCATGGCCCCCCGGCAACAATTCCGGCACCGACCAGTTCTTCGGAATAGGCGACGTGAAACTGGGCTGCCATGAAGGCACCGGAAGACAGTCCGGAGATAGAGGTCGCGTCGGGGAGCGCGTTCAGGGCCGGTAGTTCTGTTTTTGCCGCAAGGGCATAGTTACTGTAAGTAGTACTTAATAAAGCACTGAATAAAACAGACAACAGAGCAAGGGTGAGCTTAAGTTCCTTTATCATTTTTGTCTCCTGATAAATTAGAATATTAACAAAAGGTTAGTGATTGATATGTTTATAGAATGCTGGGCTATAAGCTGAAGAAAGAATATGCAGACATAAGAATATTTACGTTTTGGCTTATGCCTTGATAAGGAGGATTTGCGAGTGAGACAGGATTGTGAAGTGATAGGTGCCGGGGGTTTGCAAGGAACGTTAAACTAGCTCAAATAAATATACCCAAACGACTACAAGATGCACTCACTCTGAATCCTGCATCTTGAGGAAGCTTGGGTATAAGCGGCCCGAGATTATTCGGGGGCGCTCTGTTGTCTGAAGGCTGTGTTAGTGACTGGCCTCTATGTCATCGGCTTTGCGAAAAGCGGCATGGGTGCTGAGCTGCTTGGCGTAAACGGCAATGTTGGGGAAGCTGCTCAGTGTGTTGTTGTTCGCTAATATCTCGACAATAAAGGACATCATAATGTCTGCCCCGGTGAGTTTGTCGGCCACCAGGTAGCGTTTTCCCTCGAGTGACTGGTCAAAATAGCTGATGACCTTAGCTATCTCGGCATCGGCATAACCGGCGAGGAAGTTGGTTTCACAACCATCTTTGTCGACGAACAGTTTCAGCAGCAAAGGGAGAATGGCTGAGCTCTCGGCAAAGTGCATCCATTGCGAGTACTCGATATATTCCTTCGTTCCTTTTTGTGGCGACAATAGTCCGGCAGCATGCTTGTCGATGAGGTATTCAGTGATCGCCCCGGACTCGGCAATCACCATACCATCATCTTCAATGACCGGCGATTTGCCCAGAGGGTGAATAGCTTTTAGCTCTGGCGGTGCCAGAAACGTCACGCTATCGCGCTGGTATGGCACAACTTTGTAGTCAAGCCCTAGTTCTTCCAGCAGCCAGATAATACGCTTAGAGCGCGATTTATTAAGGTGATGCAGTGTAATCATGGTTGGCTTCCTTTTCGTGCTTATAGTGGCTGGTTAACCTGGATCACCAGTTTGCCGAAGTTCTTGCCTTCCAGCAGGCCGATAAAGGCTTCCGGTGCCTTATCAAGCCCTTCTACCAAATGCTCCCGGTACTGGATTTTGCCTTCGGCTAGCCACTGGGTCATGTCCTGAGCAAACTCGTTGTAGCGATGTGCGTAGTCATCAAAAATGATGAATCCTTGCATCTTGATCCGCTTGATCAGCAGTGTGCCCATCAGCATCGAGAGACGGTCCGGTCCATCTGGCAGCGAAGTTGCGTTGTACTGGGAGATCAAGCCACATACCGGTACGCGGGCTCCGGTGTTGAGCAATGGCAGCACCGCGTCAAAGACCTTGCCACCGACATTTTCAAAATAGACATCGATACCCTTGTCGCAGACAGCCTGGAGCTGTTGTTCGAAATCCGCCGCCTTGTGATCGATACACTCGTCGAAGCCCAACACCTCTTTGGCGTAGCGGCACTTCTCTTCGCCACCGGCTACCCCGATCACCCGACAACCTTTAATTTTGCCGATCTGGCCAACTGTCGCACCCACCGGACCGGTTGCCGCAGCGACTACCAGCGTGTCACCTGGCTTTGGCTGGCCGATATCAAGCAAGCCCATATAGGCTGTAAAGCCAGGCATACCCAATACGCCTAATGCGTAGGATGGGGCGGTCGGTTGTTTCCCTAGTTTAAGCAGACCTTCGCCATCAGAAATGCCGTAACTCTGCCAACCTGTGTAGGCAAGCACCCACTCACCGATTTCAAACTCAGGGTTGTTTGACTCGACAACCTGACACACCGTTGCACCGACCATCACATCATCAACGGCAACAGGATCGGCGTAGGATTTGGCATCGTTCATGCGCCCGCGCATGTAGGGATCCAGCGAGAGGTATACACTGCGTAGCAATACTTCGCCCTCTGCCGGAACGGGCTTTTCAATGTCTTCCAGACGGAAGTTTTCCGGAGTAGGGGCACCGACTGGTCGGGAGGCTAACACAATACGTGAGTTGGTCTTTTGCGTATCTGTCATCGTATATTCCTTTTGAATTTCAGTTATTGTGACCTGCCTATAGTTTTTGATTAGACCGGTCGTCTAGTAATTATTTAAAAAAATCCCCATCATCATACTGACGGGGGATTTAGGTTCGTTAGTTGCTTAGCGGGTAGCTTTACCTACCAATATGTTTTGGGTCGTTCTCATGGCCAGCTCCAGACTTGCTTGATCCTGTGTGAGCTTTCTCATCAGGCTGGCACCAATCCACAGATTATAGAGTAGCTGGGCGGTTTCCTGGCTATCGTTTACTGTGATGGAGCCGTCTTGCATACCGTCATTAATACACTGGCGGATAGCCGAGATAATACTCGTGGCACCTTCTAGTAGCGCCAGACGCATGGGCTCGGAAAGATCTGAGACTTCAGCTGTCAGTTTGACCACCAGGCATTTCTGCGCACCACAGACACCATCTTCAACGTCGACCCAACGCTGCCAGTAGCTGATAAGGCGATCGTAAGCGGTGCCGTTATGGCCACTGAACAGCAAGGTATCAAGCCGTTTAAGGTAGTTGGCAAAGTAGTCCTGGATCAAGGCCTCACCAAACTGCTCTTTGGATTTGAAGTAGTGATAAAACGAGCCTTTTGGTACTTCGGCATGCTTTAACAGCTGTGACAGACCAACATTCGAAAACCCTTTGGCGACGATAAGTGCGTAACCGGTATCCAGAATATGTTGGCGAGTTTCATTTGTTTGTGCGTTCATGGCGGTAAGAGTAAAGCAAACTAGACCAGTCGTCTAGCCCTGTTTTTCGTCTTTATTGACTTGAGGTATATTCACATTGCATTCATCTTGTAATGAATATGATTGTCATTAATTTCATTCAGTGTCAGGTATTTCCATCATGGCAGTAAGAAAACTTGCAGCAACCAGCCTTGTATTGCTAACCCTATCGGGGTGTATTGGGCAGACGGCCGATCCGATGCTGAAGCCATCGGCTGCGCTTGCCGATTATAAGCAGGGCTCTTTCCAGGAGTTCCTGGACCAAACACGCAGTTGGCTTGAGCGTAACCGGGTTTTTATTACCGAGCAGCATCAGCATCAGCAGGAGCTGGAGCTGGTTATGCCATTTGAGCTCAAGCCGGATACCCCTCCGAAAGGCGGAGTGCTGCTGGTCCACGGGTTGGGTGATTCACCGTTTTCTTATGTCGACATTGCCAAGGATTTGGTTGCTCAAGGCTATCTGGTTCGTACTGTCTTGTTGCCCGGCCATGGCAGTAAACCAGCCGACTTAATGCTGCCGAATTACGAAGACTGGCAGTCGATTGTCAGCCATCATACGCAGTTGCTCGCGGATGAAGTGGGTGAGGTCTGGCTCGGTGGCTACTCAACCGGAGCCAATCTGGTGACCCATGAAGCGCTTGGCAATGATGATGTTGCCGGACTTTTGTTGTTCTCGCCTGCGTTTAAACCCAAGAGCGAGACCGTTCGTTTTGCGTCGGTTGCCTCCTGGTTTGTCGATTGGGCTGATATCGACGAGGAGACAAACATGACGCGCTATGATTCGTTGCCGATGAATGGCGCAGCCGTCTATTACCAAACCTCAGAAGTTGTCAGAGAGGCATTGCAGAATAAGCAATACACCAAGCCGGTCTTTATGGCTGTCAGCGAAGGCGATAGTGTGATTGATACCGATAAGGTGTCGACTATCTTCCGTGAAAACTTTACTCATCCCAACAGCCAACTCGTGTGGTATGGCGATAATCCACCGACCGGTGAGCGGGTGGCAAGCTTTACCATGAACCTGCCTCAGCAGCGGATCAGTACCGGCTCCCATATGGGATTGTTGTTCTCGCCCGATAATGTATTTTACGGTACTGAGGGTAGCCTGAGAGTTTGTAACAACGGCCAGAGTGAGGCGCAAACCCAGGACTGTCCGCAGGGGGCTGAAACCTGGTTTTCTGGCTGGGGATACACAGAGGC